>JAJDDP010000216.1 GCA_029260235.1 Phycisphaerae bacterium
GGCCCGGTGATCGGATCGATGCTCCAGGCGACTTGGCCATTAGTGCCTTCTTCTTGCTTACCTAGCCCTTCAGATTCAAACAGAAAATACTGCCTGTTGGGGCGGGCGTTATACAGCGCGGTTGGCCCGCTGATACCAAATCCGGCGATTTCAAGGGTCCCCTTAGTGACGCGGTTCTTGAGTTTGGCGATGACTGCCTTGCCGCCGATTGCTTCCAGAGATTGGTCGAGCACCCAGCCGCAGTCGGGCAACGGTTCATCTTCGGCAAGGACAGCGGCACCACCAAATCCACCGGCCATCAACAGGCCCGCTGCGACAATTCGGAATGGCGTAGGCGGATAGGCCTGCTTGAGCTTGTGTCCGGCTCGATGTGCTACGCGATTCATCAAGGCTGCTCCTGCTGTGGGTTCACTAGAACCTACTCCAAAACGTGTTCGAGCGATAACATGGTGCATCCAAGATGGAGGAACCCCTGGAACAGCCTCATCGACTTCTCCCACCGAACACAGAGGCGCCGGTAGCCGTCCTGCTCTTCGACGAAGCGAAGTCGGTCTAGACTGTCGCACGCCAGCGAGCTGTCGCTAACACCGTGTCGTCTTGCGCTTCTTCCCGGTCCGACCAGCCTTTTCCATCTTCTCGATGTATTCCAAAGCCAGAGGCACCTTGCACGCCGTCTCCCCCATGTCCACCTCTACCTTGCCGAGTTTCTTCGCCGTCGCCTTAGCCTGTTTCATAACCGGCGTCACATACGCGGCCACAGCGATGACGAAACCGTTCATCGTGTACTTCACGCGATCAGCCGAGGAATCGATTTCCTTCTCAACGCGCTTCAGCAACTCTTTGATTTCAGCCAGGTCCAACTCCTCGTCCGGCGTAATGGCCACCAAGCTGGCATATGTACTCCATCCACACGACGCGATGGACTCCTTCTTCTTCAACTTGATCCACTTCATGGCCATGTCGCGCCCGTGCGGGCTCTCCGACGCCACCCAAGGCACAGCGTATTCCGAGATCCACTGCCACACAGCTGACTTGGCCCAGTCGTCCAGCTCTTTCTTGCCCATTTGCTTTCCGTCAGCCACCAACCCCGCAAGATACATCGCGTCGTAGTTCCCGGTTTCGTAGAGTTCGCACGCCAGCTCGTGCTTCCCCTTGATTCTCTTGGCGATCACTTTCAAGTCTGCCGCTTTGACCCCGAATACATTGTCGCCGGCCCCGTGCCGCGCGTAGATTCTGCGCGTCTGCGCGCTACCGCACTTCTTCAGCTCGTTCATAACCTCTGTAACACTATTCATATCGTGCTCCCGGCCTGGTTTTGAATCGTGGGTGTCCCGGGCTAAAACCCTAATCGAGTAGCCGCACTCAAGCAATATTCAAGCTCAATGAGCGACCCCGCATGTCGTGCGTCCAGGCACTTTGAATCGTAAGGGGCTGATCAAACACGGTGCGGTGGTACGCCTTTCTTCGCCAACGGACATTGGCACGCCGTCTGCATCTCGGTACCGTGCGATCAGAGCACCAATCATCTCTCTAGGCTCCTGGACACATGGCACATCCTTCTCGACCAAGCGGCAATCCAAATACATCCCGATAGAAAGCCACAGATTGTTGCATGTCGCTGACGAAAACAATCGCAGAGTTCACTCGCTTCAGAAGGCCTTCTGGGAGTGTTATGCTCCCATATCTGGGCGTCCGCGAGTCGTGGGGAAGCTCAGGGTCCGGGTTTGGAATGGGCTCTACAGATTCTTCGCGATCCGGCTCATAGTCAGCGTTGCGTGCTGTCCGTGTCTGCGTCATGGCAGGCCCAGACCAGCCGGTTCCCAATTCCAATCCCATACTTCAACCTAGCCGGACCAAGTCAGGATTTCCTCGATCGCTGAATTCGGAAGTGGTCCCGGCGGTTCGTCGGGGCTAGCGGGTGCGCAGTTTCTCCCCGGCCGTTCATTGACACCCCACGCATCGCTCGATATCTTGACGCCTCTATTCGTCGCCTGTTGGTGCCTGCGCTGTCAGAAAAGGAACCGTTCGCTTGTACAAATCACCGCTCCATGATCTCCACGTTGCTTTCGGGGCAAAACTGGTCGAATTCGGCGGCTGGGAGATGCCTCTGGTTTACCGGGGGATCATTGACGAGCACCTTCACACCCGGAGAGCCTGTTCGGTCTTCGATGTTTCCCACATGGGACGGCTCATAATCGAAGGCGTCGATGCCGAATCTTTCTTGCAGTGGGTCTGCACGCGAAACCTCTCAGGCATGGTGCCCGGGCAGTGCCGATATGGGCACATTTGCAACCAGGGCGGCGGCATTCTGGACGACGTCATTGTCACTCGCTTCGATGACTATCAGTGGGGCGTGGTCTGTAATGCCGGCAATCGAGAGAAGATCGTCAACTGGCTCAATGTTCAAGCCAAGGGACGGTCGGTCACGCTGGACGACCAAACTTTCGACACAGCTATGCTTGCCCTCCAGGGTCCGATGACCCGAGATCTGGTGGCTAAGATGGTGCCAATCGGTCTCTCCGAATTGAAACGCTATCGTTGCATGACCGGCGACCTGATGGGTATGCAGTACGCCGTCTATCGAAGTGGCTACACCGGCGAGGACGGCTTCGAGATTGTGCTGCCCACGTCTGCGGTCCCGCTGATCGCGCCGCTGCTCTTAGGTTCGGCTGAGGAACCGCGGGATGACGTCAAACCGGGCGGACTCGGGGCACGCGACACACTTCGTCTTGAGGCGGGTATGCCTCTCTATGGCCACGAATTGTCCGAAGATATTGACCCGCTGAGTTCGGGGCAGGGCTGGTGCGTCGATTTGTCGGTGGATTTCGTAGGGGCTGAGCCCATGCGGAAGCTCAAAGAGGCAGGCCTCAGAGTGAAGCTCGTCGGCTTGGTGGTTGAAGGCAGACGGATCGGACGGCAACTCACGCCCGTCATGAAGGGCGCCGAAGCCGTTGGCCTAGTTACCAGCGGCACCATGAGTGCTACGTTGGACAAGAACATAGCCATGGCGTCGGTAGCGGTGGAAGCCGCCGAGGTCGGCACCGAGCTGGAATTGGATTTCAAAGGCAAGCGGGCATCAGCCAAAGTTGTGCCCTTGCCATTCTACAAGCGACCGAAGGGATCCTAGGCGATTCCGCGTCGCCGGTTCTGAAACTACTAACCCAAGAGGCGATTCGATGTCAGTACCCACCGACCGCAAGTATGCTGAATCTCACGAGTGGTATCTTCCAGAAGGCGAACTCCTGATCGTCGGCATCACTCAGTTCGCAGCCGATGAACTCACCGACATCACCTACGTCGAACTTCCCCCGGCCGGAACCGAGTTGCAACCGAGTGAGCCGTGCGGGGGTATCGAATCGGTCAAGGCGTATAGCGAGGTGTACTGCGCGGTTCCAGGCCAAGTCGTTGAGGTAAATGCCGCCCTCGAAGAAAACCCCGGCCTGATCAATGAAGACGCTTTTGACAAGGGCTGGATGATGAAGATCAAGCCGTCCGGACCATTGGATGGTCTCCTGGAAGCGGCTGACTATGAAAAGCAGATCTCTTCTTAGAAGTGAGAAACGCACTCCCCCACGGTCGGTCACATGCCGAAGAAGTGTCAAAGGCAAGACGATCTCTGCGTAGATTATCCCACATAGAGTTGCCAAGCAGCACTCAATCGTTGGTATTCATGTCAGCTGCCACCTGAATCGACTGTTCCGTCCCTGGGACGGTCGTGGCATGGGATCTGCTTGTGTGGTTAGGGCGGCGCCATGTTGGCTTGCGCGCACCTTCTGGGGGACCGGTCGCCGGCGGGCCACCGACACATCGTGCCCAACTCGCATATTCGCCCAAATCGTAGCGGAGAGGAAAGAAAGGACAAGAACACTCATGCCTCAGCATGATGATTCAATCGCGCAGGGACGCGGTGTGCTTCCGACCATGGCTACCCGTACCTTCCTGGTGCTCTTTGTAGCGATAATTGCGGTTGCACCGGCGGCGGCAGACGTTATTTCCCTAGGAGCGAGCAAGGACAACACCCTCTACGAAAGTGCCACGGGTTCCCTGAGCAATGGGGCCGGCCCAGCCATGTTCGTGGGACGGACCTCACAAGGGACGGGATCGATTCGTCGGGCAGTGCTCGCGTTTGATGTGGCCGGCGCGATACCGGCCGGTGCGATTATCCAAGGAGTGACGCTCAAGCTACATAATACTGCCGCCAACATTGACGACGAAACACTCGCCTTTCAGCGCCTGATAACTGACTGGGGTGAGGGTTCGTCCATTGCGGGCGGAAGCGGCGGAAGTGGCGGGCCAGCCGAGGTAGGAGATGCCACTTGGCTGCACACCTTCTTTGACGCTGATCTGTGGACTACGCCCGGTGGCGACTTCGACCCCGTCATCAGTGCTGCGACCACCGTCGGCGGCCCGGGGAGCTACACCTGGGACTCGACCACCCAACTAGTCGATGATGTGCAACTATTCTTGGACGATCCGGCGATGAATTTCGGGTGGATCCTGCTGGGTAACGAGAACCTGTCGGGTACAGCCAAGAAGTTTGACGCCCGTGAAGGGCTCGATCCCGCGCTACAGCCCGTCATGACGGTCAACTATTCGCCGGTGCCCGAGCCGACAACGCTCATGATGCTAATAGCCGCTGTGTTGCCCGCACTCGTGGGGCGACGCCGCGCTTGACGTAGAACAACAGAGGGACATTGACGCCAACCGAGGAGCGATACCTATGTCTTCAAATACTGATCAAACATCGAGGTACGTAGGCAGAGTTCGTTTGATTGCCGCCTTGCTGTTGCTGGGCGGTCTGACCGTCGGTCAAGTGGCAGCCGATCAGGTCACTATCGGTGCCAGCAAGGACAACACGATCTACTCTGAATCGGACGATCTGAGCAACGGGGCGGGAGATTACTTCTTTGCCGGTAGAACGGACAACAGCGTGGACCGGCGCGGGCTCCTCGCCTTCGACGTATCCGCGTCGATCCCGGTTGGCTCCACGATCACCAGCGTGTCGCTCACTTTGTACATGTCGCGGACCAAAGCCGGTACGGAAACCGCATCGCTCCATCGAGCCCAGACAGATTGGGGCGAGGGAATTTCGCACGCCAGTGGACAGGAAGGCGCCGGGGGTAGTGCCACGGATGGTGACGCAACTTGGCGGTACGCATTCTACGTCGAGGCCGATCCGTCGTCGTCGCCTGCCTGGGGGAGTCTTGGCGGTGACTACGCAGGAACCGCAAGCGCTGGCGCAGCCATTGGCGGTACCGGGTTTTACACCTGGACCTCCACTGCTGCATTAGTAGCGGATGTGCAAGCATGGGTCGATGTCCCCTCGACCGACTTCGGTTGGATTCTGATCGGTAACGAAGGCCCCAACAAGACTGCCAAGCGGTTCAACTCGCGCACCAACGGCTCTACGTCTCAGCGCCCTTCACTGACGATTGACTTTACGCCGCCGGTCATCGAGGGTGCCTGCTGTTTCGATGATGGATCCTGTCTAGTCTTGACCTCTGCCGATTGTGGCACTCAGGGCGGTAGCTACCAGGGTGACGGAACAGACTGCACGCCCAACCCCTGCCCGCAACTAGGAGCCTGCTGTCTGCCCAATGGAACTTGCGCCGATGTTCTGGAGGCTGACTGTCTGACCCTGGGCGGCACCTTCCAAGGTGAAGCCACATTGTGCGCTACCACCGACTGCAACGGGGCATGTTGCCTGATCAGCGGCACCTGCCTGGAAACGACACTCGACGACTGCAACAACCAAAGCGGAACCTACCAGGGTTTTGCGACGACCTGTACGCCCAACCCCTGCTCGCAGCCCGAAGGGGCGTGCTGTTTCGACGATGGTTCGTGCCAGATTCTCTCGGCTTCGTCGTGCAGCGCTCAGGGTGGCAACTATTCTGGTGATGGTACGCTCTGTGTGCCCAATTCATGCCCGCAACCCGGCGCTTGCTGCTTTGATGACGGCTCGTGCCAGGAGATACTCGCCGCAGATTGCACGCTCAACGGTGGCGCGTTCGAGGGCGAAGGTACCACCTGCACACCGAACCCCTGTCCCCAACCCGGCGCGTGCTGCTTTGACGATGGCACATGCTCGGTAGAATTCCAGGCCGACTGCCAGACGCTTGGCGGAGCCTATCAGGGTGACGGAACCAGTTGCGTACCCAATCCGTGTCCGCAACCAGGAGCTTGCTGCTTCGACGATGGCAGTTGCCTCGATCTTCTGGATGCGGATTGCGTCGCCCAAGGCGGGACTTTTCAAGGAGAAGGCATCGGATGCAGCAGCGATCTGTGTCCGGTCATCCTCGAACCGTTCGTCGATCCACTGCCGATCCCGGCACTAGCCCAGCCGACAAGCGGCTCACCTGGAGCAGTCGCCTCGTACGACATGGCCATCCGGCAGTTCCAGCAGCAACTCCACCGCGACCTTCCGCCGACCACGGTGTGGGGGTTTGGCGACGGAGCCACGGGAGGCGTCTACCCCGGACCAACCATCTTGGCCAAGACAGGCGAGCCGGTCACGGTGACCTGGATCAACGATCTGCGCGACTCGGGCGGAAACTTGTTAACGTCGCACCATCTGCCCGTCGATACTTGCCCGCACGGAGCGGACGACGACAGCCCTCGGACCGTGATACACCTTCACGGTGGGCACATCCCCGCCGATGTCGATGGCTATCCGGAGTCTACCTTCCTACCCGGATCGTCCGTCGTCTACACCTATCCGAATAATCAGCTTCCGGGCACCTTGTGGTATCACGATCACGCCCTGGGAATCACCCGGCTCAACGTCATGATGGGCTTGGCCGGCGGCTACCTGGTCACCGATGACGTCGAGCAGGCCCTCGGTCTCCCGAGCGGCGCGAACGAGCTCCCGCTGATTATCCAGGATCGTGAGTTCAATCCTGATGGCTCATTCCAGTACCCGGCCGTGTGGGAGGATGCCTTCTTTGGTGACACACTTTTGGTCAACGGTATGGTCTACCCGTTCTTAAACGTCGATCAGGGCAAGTACCGGTTCCGCATCTACAATGGCTCGAACACGCGTGTCTACACGCTAAGCCTCTCGCCGGCGGCGCCTTTCATCCAGGTCGGAACGGAGGGCGGTCTGTTACCCGCACCTGTGACGGTTAATGAGATTACCCTTAGTACAGGTGAACGGGCTGATGTGATCATCGACTTTGCACTATTTGCACCCGGTACCGAGCTTATTCTGACCAACAGCGCTCCGGCGCCTTTCCCGGGTACGCCGGGGGTGGGCGTGATTCCCAGCATCATGAAGTTCATCGTGCAGAACCAAGCCGGCCACACCGATGCCGTACCGGCCACGCTCCGTCCGTTTGACCAAATACCTGAAAGCGAAGCCGTACATACCCGCGACTTCGAGCTGCGCAAGGTGTCCGAACCCTGTGCCGGCTCCGAGTGGGTGATCAACGGACTGGGCTGGGATGACATCACCGAGTTCCCACGACTGGGCACCACCGAAATCTGGAGCTTCATCAATCGCTCCGGAATGACCCATCCCATGCACATGCACTTGGTGTTCTTCCAGGTGCTCGACCGGCAGGACTTCGACGTGGTGGACGATGTGATCGTACCGACCGGATCGCCGGTTCCGCCCGATCCCAACGAAGCGGGATGGAAGGACACGGTGACGGCCTATCCGCAGCAGATCACCCGAGTGATAGCTCGATTCGAGGACTATTCAGGCTTGTATGCCTATCATTGCCACATTCTCGAGCACGAGGATCACGAGATGATGCGGCAGTTCTACTCAGCCTTCTTCGGCGATACAGAGCCGGATGGGGACGTCGATCTAACTGATCATGTGCTGTTGGCCGATTGTTTGTCGGGTCCAGGTGCGCCGCCGACTCCAACGCCGCCAACGACGGCTCAGGACTGCCTCGACGCCTTCGACACGGATTTCGACGGCGATGTGGACCTGGATGATATCGATCTCATCTTCAGTCTGTTCACCGGCCCGTAGTATTGGATACAGTTGTTTCGCAGTTCGCGAGTGGGCTTCTCCCTGATGCTCGCGGTACTGATGCTTGGAGAGTGTCTGATCTGTTCCGCGAGCATAAGCGAAGCGGCTCGTGGCTGACCCGCATAGTGAGGTGTGACCTTACCCTGGCAGGCCGTGCCCAAACTCCGAACTCATGTGGGACCGACTCTCGCCACGGACGCCTAGGGCACGAATTTGTAGCCGATGCTGTGCACGGTGATAATGTGCTCGGGGTGTTTGGGATCCGGTTCGATCTTCCGCCGCAACGAAACGATGTGATTGTCCACCGTTCTGTTGGCTGGATAGGTTCCCAATCCCCAAATCTCGTCCAGAAGCTTATTACGCTCAACGGCTTGCTCGGAACTTTCTACCAGCATTTTGAGAATCTCAATCTCGAAGTGGCCCATGGTGAAAATCTCGCCGCCGCGTTCGACTTTGCCGGTGATCAGGTCCAGCTGGGCCTCACCAATGGTCAATTTCTTGGACATGGACGGATCGATGCCGCTTCGACGAAGGGCGACCTTGATGCGGGCTAAGACCTCTTTGACGCTGAAGGGTTTGGTGATGTAATCATCGGCCCCAACCTCCAGGCCGCGAATGATGTCCATCTCTTGGCTCTTGGCGGTGAGCATGAGGACAGGCAGCGTGAAGCCCGCTTGGCGAATCTGCGTGCAAACCTCGAGGCCGTCCAGTTTGGGCATCATCACATCCAAGAGGAGCAGGTCTGGCCGCTCTTGCTTGACCTTCGAGACTGCTTCCTCGCCATCGGTGGCTTCGAGAACCTCGTAGCCCTCAAACTGGAGGTTATCGCGCAGGCCCATCAACATGTCCGGTTCATCTTCGGCGATCAGAATTCTAGCCATTGGTTCCTCATTCCTCTTGATTCGTATTCTGCGGTAAGAATAAGCGAAAAGTACTACCCTTGACCAGCCTGGATTCCACATCAATCGAACCGCCGTGGGCGTCGATGATGTGTTTGACCAGTGCCAAGCCCAAACCGACCCCCCGGCGTTTGCGAACCCGATCATCGGCGGCCCGGTAGAATCCTTCAAAAAGACGGCGGCGCACTTCGGGTTTGATGCCAATTCCACGGTCCCGGACGCTGATCAGCACACCATGGCGACCTCGCCTCGTCTCGGGCGTCACTTCGACGCTGATGAATTTCTCGCCATCGTGGTATTTCATGGCATTGCCCAGCAGATTCAGCACAGCCTGTGAGATTGCATCGGCGTCCGCATGAATCTGGGGCAAATCGGATTGGACCAACAGGTGATGTTCAAAATGGTTGTGCTCCAGGTCAAAACGGTACGATTCGTAGGTAGTTCGAACGACCTGGCCCACGTCGGTCAACTCCAGTTTGTAATCTTTCTTGCCCGCGTTGATCCGTGAAAAATCGAGGATGTTGTTGATCAGGTGGGTTAGCCGAGTGCTCTCGCGGGTGATGATTTGGTAGTATTCCTGTCGCTTCTCTTGCGACTTGACGCGGCCCTCGGACAACGTCTCGCCGAACATGCGGATCAGGGCGAGCGGCGTTTTTAGTTCGTGGGACACGTCGGCCACGAAACTGCCTTTGACCTCTGATACGGCGATCTCTCGCTGCACGACATGGTAGAGCACCCAGACCACACCCAAGAGCGCTACCAGTGCCAGGGTCGTAGTGCCGACGAAGATGACGGTTTGCAGGCGCACCGCCCGCCGGGCCTCCTGCACGAACTCAGCTTTGGGCTGTAACTCCCAGAAGATCATGGCCTGCGATAGAGGTTCGGACCACGCGGGCGATTCAATGCCTGCGTCAACCAAGTGAATCCGTTCAGATACCGGCGACAACAGTGGCACTACGAAGCTGTCTCGAAGCCGTTGCAGATCGAGTGAGGCGGCGATGATAAACGGATTGGACTCGTCTTCGACGTCGATGGAGTGAGCTATGATAATTGCTCTGCCGTCCAACTCGGCAGCTTGCAGAATAGCCTGTCGCGTTGGCGGCACGACCTGAACCAGGGCCAAGGGAGTCCGGAGTCGGCCGTGGACAAACTCAGCCAGTCGTCCGTGCGAGGCAGTATCCCGGCGTTCTTCCGGATCGGCACTCAGCGGTCCTGGCCAAAAACGCCATCGATCAGACTGGTCTAAGTACGACAGATCGCCCAGCCAGCTCGGTCTTCGAACGCCATCCATTGGATCGATGTTCAAGAAGACATATTTGGGGTTTGCCCGGCAGGCTTCGCTCGTCCGCGCCAGGGCTTCTGTCACCCGTTCGGATACTTGGCGAGCGACGTCGCGGGCGAAAGTCTCCGCATCCGCCTGGGCTTCAAGGATCCGCTGCTCCGCCAAGAGGTGAGATTGTCGAACGGCCAGTACCATGCCAGCAGCAGCCAAGAGCAGGGCTAACGCGACAACGACGATGACCACCGTTGTCCCTTGACCGAAGATCTTGGCAGAGGTACTGGGCACAGAAACATCCTCGTCTGATCAGGCACCAGCAGTCCCGACGTCGGGGGCTGGGTTCATTGATTTTAAGGTTGTCACTGTTTGCGTTGAACTTCAAGGGCTATTCTCAAAACCCCACTCCTCCCAGATGCCACC
>JAJDDP010000217.1 GCA_029260235.1 Phycisphaerae bacterium
TAGGATCCTGGTTAGTAACATATTCTTGTCGAAGCCCGGCGCAGCCTAGCCGAGGATCTGAGCCTAACTACCCTGGTTTCGACGTCCTTGTCAACTTTTCGACGGTGGCTGCCTCGAACCTAGGCAAGCCGATAGATGCGGACGGGTCTTGCCTGCCCTTTGAGCTGGACCTCCCCAAGGTCTGTCGCCTCGTCCTCATCGTGCTTGAGTTCCTTCCAGACGGTCTCGGAAACAAGTAGCTGGCCATCGAATCGCTTGGTCGCCTGTTCGATCCTGGCAGCCAGGTTGACCACATCGCCGATGACCGTGTATTCCTTCCGCGTTGAAGAGCCGACATTGCCCGTGACGGCATCGCCCACATGCAAGCCGATGCCGATGCGCGTCGGTGGAATCACCCCTTCGCGGTTCATCCGCTCCACCTGATCGATGATGTCAAACGCAGCATCGAGTGCATGGTTACAGCGGTTGGCATCGTCCTCCGGTGCACCGAAGACAGCCATTAGCCCGTCCCCTAAGAATTTGTTGACGATCCCTTGATGCTCGTTTATGGCATCAATCATCCTACTGAAGAGTGTGTTTAAGTAGGCCATGACCTCATCGGGAGTTCTTTCAGTCGCAAATTGGCTGAAATTTCTGATATCCAAGAACATGACGCAGACGGACCGCATTTCGCCACCGAGCTCCACCGATTGCTTTAGCAGCTTGTCGGCTACTTCCGGCGAAACATGCTGACCGAAAATGCTTACTGCGCGATCCCGCTCAGCCCCAGCACTCAGAGAGGCCATGAACTGTCCCTTGATCTGGTCAGTAACGAATCCGGCAACGCCGCCGGCCACAATGAAGAGAAGCCCTTTGACTGCGTATCGATGCGGAGCAGTAAGCAGGGCCAAATCAGGCACGCCAGGACAGGTTTGCAAGAACCACAAAGCGACCGCAATGAACTCGATTCCGGCAACGATGCCGGAAAAGAGACATAGGCGTGGATTAAGCTGAAGCGTTGCCAGAAAGATGAACAGGAAGTAGATCATCGGCGTCGCCCCGGTAAGCACCTCCAGGGCATTCATTGGGCCGGCTGTGATGAGCAGGGCAACGGTGGGCACGCTCACTTCGATCAGGGTGTTGGTGTATCCAAACCAGGCTCCTGGTGATTGGGCACGGTCCAATAGGAGTCCCAGCCACCTTCTAACGATCAGTTCGTACCCCGTTGCTGTGACCAAGAGGAACAGCACACGAGGCAACGCACGCCGAGACTCGCCTGGAAACCCTTTTTCTGCCAAAGCGGGAACGTAGGCCAAAATCAGCACCAGAATCAGAAGAAACACAAGAACGCCCGCCACCAACAAGGTGCGCCGCCGTTCGCTTCGAATCGTTTCTGTGGCGAGCAGTTGTTGGACGGCTTGGGCCCAATCAACTTGGCCTGCCCGCTCTTCTGTTTGATGCCTCAATTCACTCTCCACTGTTCTTCATACGCAGTCCACCTGCCTCAGTGGCGCATCTTGTCTAGCTTCCACTGATGCGGCGAGGCTCCGACCTCCGCCTTCTTCAGTATCTACCCTGTGTTGAGTCTTGTACAACCCAGCAAAGCTCGCTCGTTCAAGAGTAACGGTGGCACGACGAGTTTCTCCTGGCTAGAATGCGACCTCACATCTGGGTAGCGTCGGATGGCAGAGGGAATATGGCGTAACGCACAGGGAGTAGAACATGTCTGAGAAACTGAAGGTGCCCAACCTAATCGGGTTCGTTGTGGGCATCATTGTCATTGGCGGGGCAATCTACTCGGTATTCTTTGTCGAGTGGAATGCCCAAGCAGCTCTCGAGCCTGTCCTGGTCAGGCCGCTCAAGACCATGATGATCAAGTCAGCATTCTCGGCGTCGGCGCGCAAGTATCCGGGGGAAGTTCGGGCCAATGAAGAGGTAGACCTTGCTTTCCAGGTCTCAGGCCAACTGATCGAGTTTCCGGTGAAGAAGGGACAAGATGTCACCCAAGGCGAGCTGATCGGCCGACTTGACTCCCGCAACTTTGAAAACGAACTCGCTACCAAACAGGCTGCACTGACAAGAGCCAGCTCGGAATACGAGCGACTGACCAAACTCGCTGAAGATGAAATGGCCGCCGAAAAGGAAGTCTACGATGCCAAGGCAGACTATGATGCGGCTGAGGCCGAGGAGAAGATCGCTCAAAAGGCGCTCGATGACACTAGCCTCCATGCTCCATTCTCCGGCGTGGTGGCTGACAAGTTTGTCAATAATTTCGAGAACCTGATGGCCAAGCAGTCGGTCATCAGCCTTCAGCAGATCAATCACCTTGAGATCGTGGTAGACGTTCCCGAGGAGCGCGTGGTCCGCGCTCAGCGAGGAACGGAGAAGGACCGCTATCGATTCATGGCGACTTTTGAATACTTGCCCGGTCAAGAATTCGACGTCGAATCCAAAGAGTTTTCTACCGAAGCTGACCCAGCCACGCAGACCTATGCAGCCACCTTCGTGATGCCGGTGCCGGAGGGCAAGCTGATCCTCCCGGGGATGACGGCCACCATCATCGAGTATGCCAGGGAGTCAAGCACAACCACAGACTCGGTTGCCTACGCCGTCCCCATTGAGGCTGTGCCGGTAGACGGCCTGGGAAACTACTACGTTTGGTCGATCAATGAAGATAGCGAAGGAACCGGCACTGTTCATCGCGTCGACGTTCAGGTCGGCGAAATGGTAGGCGACGATATTTTGGTCGTAGAAGGAGTCGAGTCGGGTGATCGCATTGCCTTGGCAGGCGTTCATCTCCTTCAGGAGGGTCAGCAAGTTCGTCCGTTCTTGGCCACAGGAGAAACCGCCCAATGAATGTGGCCGAGGTCTCCATCCGCTACAAGACGATATCGCTGGTCATGACCTTCTTCATCATCGGCGGTGGGATCGTGTCGTACGAACGCCTGGGCCGACTGGAAGATCCTGAGTTCACTATCAAGTCTGCCCAAGTCTTCACCAGTTATCCCGGGGCGACGGCCATGGAAGTGGCTGATGAAGTCACTGACGAGATCGAGACTGCGATCCAGCAACTCGGCCAACTAGACTTGGTGACCAGCATCTCAGAACCGGGCAAGTCCACCGTGCTCGTTGATATCAAGGAAAAATACGACAAATATTCTCTCCCTCAGGTGTGGGATGAACTCCGCCGCAAGATCAACGACGTACAGTCGAGCCTCCCGCCGGGGGCCGGCCCGTCTCTTGTGTACGACGACTTTGGTGATGTGTTTGGCGTTCTGTATGCGGTTTATGGCGACGGTTATTCCTACGCGGAGTTGAAGGATTACGTTGATCTTCTTCGGCGCGAGTTGCTGCTATGCACGGATGTCGGCAAGGTCACCGTCTCAGGTCAGCTCGGGGAGGTCGTCTATGTAGAGATATCGAGGGCGCGACTCGCAAGGCTGGGGATTGCGCCTGCACTGATCTACAAAACACTCTCGGGCCAGAATCTGATTGAGCCGGCAGGCAGAGTCGAAGTGGGCAGCGAGTACATTCGCATTCAACCAACTGGAGAATTCACCTCCGTCGATGACATCGGCAATGTCTTGATTATCCAGCCTGATCCATCGGCGACCAAGCTGTACTTGAAGGATCTAGCTACTATCAAGCGAGGCTATGTCGATCCCCCGAGTACTGTTGTGCGTTTCAAGGGCCATCGGGCAATCAGCCTGGGGATTTCTTGCGTCCTGGGCGGCAACGTGGTCACCATGGGTGAATCCGTCAAGCAACGATTGAAGGAGCTCAAGGTTGAGACGCCGATTGGTATGGAAATCGGTGTCATCGCCCACCAAGCCGACTCAGTGACCTCGGCTGTGAGCGCGTTCGTTGTCAGTTTGGCTCAGGCACTGGCCATCGTCGTCGGTGTACTCATGTTCGCCATGGGCCTGCGCAGCGGCATTCTCATCGGCGTGATCTTAATTCTGACCGTCCTATCCACCTTCTTGATCATGGATTTTCAAGGGATCATGCTTGAGCGGATCAGCCTGGGAGCGCTGATCATCGCGCTGGGTATGCTCGTGGACAACGCCATCGTCGTCGTCGAGGGCATCTTGATCAACATGCAGCGAGGCATGGACCGAGTAAAGGCAGCTAGCCAGATCGTTGGACAAACAATTTGGCCCCTGCTGGCTGCGACGGTCGTTGCCATCCTCGCTTTTGCTGCCATCGGCGTGTCGCAGGATTCGACCGGTGAATACTGCCGCTCACTCTTTCAGGTGATTCTCATCTCGTTGATGATGAGCTGGGTCCTAGCTGTCACCATCACGCCTCTGCTCGGGGTGATGTTCTTGAAAGTGCAAGCGGCTGATGAAAGCGATCCTTATGGCGGACTCTTCTTCCGATTCTACCGTGGCTTTGTGAGCCTCTGCATTAGGAGGCGCTGGGCGACGGTCGTCGTACTCATCGTGTTGATGGTCGTAGCCGTTCGCGGTTTCGGTTTTGTCAAGCAGAGTTTCTTCCCGGATTCGACGCGTCCTCAGTTCATGGTTCATTATTGGCTTCCCCAGGGCACGCACATAAGTCGCACCGAAGCCGACCTGAGACAGATCGAATCCCACCTCATGAGCTTGGATGCAGTAACAGATGTTTCGACATTCGTGGGTAGCGGTGCGCCGCGCTTCCTCTTGACCTATACTCCCGAGGATGCCAACAGCGCCTACGGCCTGCTAATGGTCAGCGTAGAAGACTACCGGCAGATTGCTGAGCTGTTGCCGGAGATGCAAGAGTACTTGGATCAGCATTTCCCGGATGCGCAGGCCTTCCCACGGCAGTTCATGCTTGGACCAGGCGATGCTCAAAAGATCCAAGCCCGCTTCCGCGGCGCCGAGCCGGACGTGCTACGGGTGCTGGCTGCGCAAGCCCGCACCATCATGCTAGCCGAGCCAACCGCCACCGATGTGTTGGACGATTGGCGGCAGCGCGTCCCGCTCATCCGCCCGATCATCGCGGACACGCATGCGAACAATGCAGGAATTACGCGGGCAGATGTTGCTGGTGCGTTACAGTCCGCGTTTGAAGGAGTGACGGTCGGCGTCTATCGTGAGAACGACGAGCTGATGCCCATCAAGGTTCGCAGTCCCAAAAAAGAGCGTGATGACATCGAGAATTTGCGCGATGTGCGCATCTGGAGCCCGGTGGCGCGCAGGACGATACCGATGAGCCAAGTTCTCAACGGGTTCGAGAGCGTGTCGGAGAACTCAATCATTCGTCGCAGAGACCGTCTGCCCACGTTGACGGTCAAGTGCGACCCGAAGTCAGGGCCAGCCAGCGTTGTCTTTGAACGGCTTAGGCCCAAGATCGAAGCCATCGAGCTGCCAACTGGATACACGTTGGAGTGGGGGGGCGAGTACGAAGACTCGGGTGATGCCCAGGCGGCATTGGCCGGGAAGATGCCGTCTGTAGCCTTGCTCATGGTGCTGGTAGTTATCTTCCTCTTCAACTCGATTAGACTACCGTTGATCATCTTCCTGACCGTGCCGTTGGCGATCATCGGCGTTACGCTAGGCTTGTTGGTGACTGATCAACCCTTCGGCTTCATGACTTTGTTGGGCTTCCTCAGCCTCAGCGGCATGCTGATCAAGAACGCCATCGTGCTCATCGACGAGATCAACACCCAAATTGCAACCGGCAAGGATGCCTTCGCTGCCCTGGTCGATTCCGGCGTGACCCGCCTTCGCCCCGTATCCATGGCTGCTCTGACCACGGTGCTGGGGATGATTCCATTGGTAGCGGACGCCTTCTTCGTAGCCATGGCTGTCACCATCATGTTCGGCTTGGCATTCGCCACGGTGTTGACACGCATCGTCGTGCCGGTGTTGTACGCATGCTTCTTCCGAGTTCAATCACCGGCCACATAGCGTGTCCCCGGAAGTAGAGCCTTTGCCGGTAACCTGATCGTCTTCGAGGATGTCGCAAAAACCTTTCGGACCCCGTGTCCCCTGGGACGTGAGGATGGGTGGCAACGGGCTTGTGTTGCGAACTGTTTCGTCAAATCTTTGCCGTGGCGTCATACCCATTCCGCAAGCTCCGCGGTGTCAACAGCGCCTTGTACCGGGGCCGACATGAAACGATGAGACCGCGAGCGATGGCGGTAGTGCCCCTGCATTCTACTGCTGCTGACCGAGTTCGCGGTTGAAAAAGATCTGCTGGAAGCGCACCTAGTAGAGGCTCTATGCCAATCCTGCATTGGGCAATGACAAACCCGTCAGCAAGAATTGCTGGCGGGTTGACAAGGGTGCGCCGCTCGACTTTGGCCCGGTGTGATTACAATTGCAACCACGCGGGCCAAAGTCGGCGACGCGATCAAGACCAAAAATGGCCGTGGCGCAACTCCAAGTGTGTCAAGTCCCAACAAGCACGTCAATAGGTTTTTTGGAATTCAAGAACAAAGTTTTCCGCGCGTCCAATCAAGGTTGAGGTTGCCGGGGAGGAAATCACAGTGGTCCACGAGCGATTCGGTTGCTGGTCCGCGTTTGTATTTCTATAATCACCTGCCGTCTTTGTGCTGCGTTCTACTTTGGAAAGGTGATGCATTGCACGTCGTGATCAATGGACAAGAGCAGATGATTCATGCAGGCCACACGGTGGCGGCGCTGTTGGATGACTTAAAGACACCTGCCGAGCGCGTGGCTGTCGAAGTCAACGAGGAACTGGTGAGCAGGAAGCTTTTTGCTGATATACTATTGAACGATGGTGATCGAGTTGAAATCGTCACGTTCGTTGGGGGTGGATGATGGGCGGCGAATCTTTTCGGGTAGGGCCTTTTGAGTTTGCTTCGCGTTTGTTCGTCGGCACGGGCAAGTATGCGGATTTCGATCAGATGGCCGCTGCTCTGGATGCATCGGGTTGTCAGGTAGTGACGGTGGCTGTTCGGCGTGACGTGCTGGGTGGTGATGGCCAAGCTAAACCTCAAAATATTCTCGACTACCTGGACAAAGAGCGATACACGATTCTACCCAACACGGCTGGCTGTTTTAGCGCCGTCGATGCGGTGCGTTCGGCCAGGTTGAGCCGCGAGTTGCTGGAAGGTATGGGTAATCGCGGCGCGAAATGGGTGAAACTCGAAGTGCTGGCAGACAAGAAGACGCTACTGCCCGAACCAATCGGCACGTTGGAAGCGACCGAGACGCTGATCGCCGAGGGATTTTCGGTCTTGGTTTACACCAACGACGATCCCATTTTAGCCAAGCGGCTGAAGGACGCAGGGGCGGCCAGCGTCATGCCGGCCGGCTCGCCGATCGGTAGTGGCCGAGGAATTCTAAACCCAGCCAATATCGAGTTGTGCTTGGAATATCTCAAAGGTGACGACCCCGATTATCCGGTGATCGTCGACGCGGGTGTGGGCACCGCATCAGATGTGACCATCGCCATGGAGCTTGGGGCTGATGGCGTGCTCTTGAATACCGGCATCGCCGGCGCGCGACAACCCGTTCAGATGGCTGCTGCCATGAAAAGTGCCATCGAGGCAGGGCGGCTGGCCTTCAAGGCGGGGCGAATTCCGGCGAAGCGGTACGCATCGGCTTCGTCCCCGTTGGAAGGCACGATCTCACCAGCGAAACTATGAACCGCATTGCCAGAAATCGCGCTTTGATATGGATCATCGTGCTGGGGTTGACCAACTTTGTCAGCTACACGGTGATGTATTGGTATCTTCAGGGTGACGCTCCCAACGGCGCCGTCATCGACGGGCAGTATCATCTTCGAGGCCACTTCATTCGAGAGCGCTCGGGCCGACTGAGTGAACCAGTAAGCCGAGCCACTTGGATTTACAGCTTCGTCCATTCTATTACCATTTGGCCCACCGTAGCGGTGGTGTTGGTAGCCATGTTTATCCTGGCCCGCCCGCACATCATCGCCACCATGAAATCCGATGCACCTATCCGAGGCCCGACTTTCATTACCATCTGCATAACGGTGATCGTCCTGGTGACCGGAGCCAGCACGCTCTACTTCGTTCTAGACTTTGTGCATGCCCTGCAAGCTACGGCTGGGGGCGGCAACTGGGGAGTCTGAGGACGCGGGTGTTTAGGGCCCGTCGCACTGACCCATGCAGTTCCCTCGCGGGTCATTGCGACGGCGCTGCGAAGCGTGCTCGCCGTCGTGCAATCGATCTAGCAACTCTGTCTGCAAATTTCGTGGTGGAGGTGTACGGGCGTCTTCAGTTCTTGCGCCCTTAAGCCCAAGTATGTCTTTCGGTGGCGGCGAACGCTTGCTAGCATGGAGGTGCGTTGGATTCCAATTGACTCTTAAGGAGACACGGTTATGCAGCAAACTTTCAGGTCGGTCTTGAATTGGAAAGCTGGATTATTCTTGAGCGGTGTTTTTGCGATTGTCCTCGGCGCCGGTCCGAGGAGTCAGCAACTGCAAGTGGAGGCCGAAGCCGTGGTCCCCATCGAGCTGGACCTGGTGAGGCCTGTGGATGAGGAGGCTCAAGCGCGGCGGGTGGGTGAATTGCTCCAAATTTCCGAATCAGAGATGCTTGCAGAGTTTGCCCAACATGAAATCGGTATCTCCCTGGCCAATGATCGCGTCAGCGTTCTGGTTCACTTCGAGCCGGTGATTGCACGAGACGCTGCTCCCCGATTGGACGTGCATTCGTTCGCCACTGATCGCCAAGCTGTGGTCAAGTACGAGTACGGTGCTGTGCTCCCCAACGTCATTAATCTGCGAAACCTGCCCGAGGATGCCATCGCCGAGTTGGAGAACATGCCCGGCGTGATCAGCGTCGAAATCGATGAGTACCACCCGAATCTGGTTCGCTTGCACGATGCGACGGGCCTGGTCAACGGGCTACAAGGCCAGATCGCCGCGGCCGGGCTTTCGGCCGACGGGGCGGGCATCCGCGTCTGCATTGCTGACACTGGAATCGACACCGACCATGTGATGTATGCAGATCGAATCGACTCTGCTGCAGGCCACGACTTCTACAACGATGACTCAAACCCCGAAGACGACAACGGCCACGGCTCACATGTGTCCGGAATCGCGGTCGGTGGGGTGGGTTTGTCAGTAGATTTTGGGTGCGGTGCTGGTTCGCAGGAATTTCAAGGCATGGCCCCGGCGGCAACACTCATCGGCGCCAAGATTCTGAACTCTGTCGGCGGCGGCTTCGACAGTGACATCATCGCCGGCATCAACCACTGTGCGGATCAGTCTCCTTCCGGTGGTCAGGCGAATGTGATCAATCTGAGCATTGGTACAGGCGCCTTCACCAGCGGAGCTTGTACGCACAGCTGGGCAGTAGCTGCGAACAATGCTGTCGCCAACGGTGTCGTAGTTGTGGCTGCTTCGGGTAACGAGAACAACTCGAACGCGATGGGTTCACCAGCCTGTGGTACGGATGTCATCGCAGTTGGGGCGACCTACAAGGCAGATTATCCCACATGCGAAGACACCACGACCAACTGGCTTTGGGGTAGCTGCAACGATTTTGGTCCTGTTCAGGATCAGATCGTTTGTTTCAGTAATGAAAGCGATTTTCTCGACGTATCTGCTCCAGGTTCCAACATCTGGTCGGCCAGCAACGCGGCTGGAGGCAGCTCGATTACCGGGCAGTCCGGGACCAGCATGGCCTCACCGATGGTCGCCGGCTTGGCTGCTTTGATTCTCAGTGCCGATCCATCCTTGACGCCCGCAGAAGTCCGACAAATCATTCGCGACGGTGCGATTGATATGGGTTCAGCAGGATTCGACCGGGCGTACGGCTGGGGCCGAATCGACGCCATCGCCTCGCTGGAGTTAGTTGATACCGGTTGCACGGTGCCAGCTGATTGCGACGACAACGATGCCTGCAATGGCCTTGAGGATTGCGTCGCTGGTTCATGTGTAGCAGGAACGCCACTGAATTGTGACGATGGCGTGTTCTGTAATGGCGCCGAAACGTGTGACGCTATCGTGGGTTGCCAGGCTGGCACGCCGCCATCCTGCGACGATGGCGTAGGATGCACGGATGATTCCTGCAACGGTGGCACGGACTCGTGCGACAACATCGCCAACGACGCCAATTGTCCAGACGACGGCCTGTTTTGCAATGGATCGGAGAGTTGTGATGCTGTCTCTGACTGCGTATCCAGTGGCGATCCCTGCACGGGCGGCTCGACATGCAATGAAGCCACAGACACCTGCGACACGCCAGTTTGCAACAACGACGGCACCTGCGACGCCGGCGAAGATTGCAACAACTGCCCGAGCGATTGCATCAGCGGTAGTGGAGCGACTTGCGGTAATGGCGTCTGCGAGGCTGGTGACGGTGAAGATTGCGTTTCCTGTCCATCCGATTGTGACGGAAGGCAAAGCGGCAAGCCTTCCAATCGCTTCTGCTGCGGCGATGGTGGCGGACAGAATGCCATTCTCTGCGATTCCACCACGCCTGAGTGCAACGGTGGTGGCTTCTCCTGCACCGATGTGCCCGCTTCAGGCTCATGCTGCGGCGACGCGACCTGCGAAGGCTCTGAAGATGGCAGCAACTGTGCTATCGATTGTGCCTGCATTGACGCGGCTGACTGCGACGATGGCATTGGTTGTACCAACGATGACTGCGTCGGTGGGTTCTGCGATAACGTACCCAACGATGCCAACTGCGCAGATGACGGCCAATTCTGCAACGGATCTGAATTCTGCGACGGCTCAGCAGATTGCAGTTCCACCGGCGACCCGTGCGGTTCGGGCGAAAACTGCAATGAGGCCACCGACGCGTGCGACGCTTGCACGCCCAAGAACGGTAGCTGTTCATCAGGTGCGGAATGTTGCTCGGGAACTTGCAAGGGCAACGGTCGCTGTCGTTAGCTGGTTGCTGTAACTATCGAGCTTGATGGCTTGGTAGCAGTTTGACTATTTCGATGCGGGGCAGCCTGGTGCAAGGCTGTCCCGCATTCTTATTGGACACGTTTCCCCGCCGATGCGCTCTGTCAATGATCTATGGCGGGCGATAATGGGTAGGCCTTTGGTGATGGCCTGCCAGGGTGCTACAATCAATTCAATGTTCTACACCTCGCACAAACCCGCCTATCCACTGTCTCGATTCATCGAGAACTTGTGGTACTACGAAGGCTATAGCCCGGGGCACAACAAAGAGCGGCTGTTGCCCGACGGCACTTCAGAGGTGGTGATCGACCTTCGACCTCAGCCCAAAAAGCTGTTCGATCGCGATGATTTTGGCAAGCATGTTTCGTTTCGCGAGAGCTGGATCTCTGGCAAGCAGTCTCGGTACGTCGTGATCGAGTCCGCTTGCGACTCGTCGATGATCGGCGTTCATTTTCGGCCTGGGGGAAGTTATCCGTTTCTTGGGTTCCCGGTGGCAGAGTTGACCGATCAGGTGGTGGAGCTTGACCTTGTCTGGGGAGGAGCGGTTTCTACCCTTCGCACCCAGATTCTCGAACAGCCGGATGTGGCTCAAAAGTTTGCCGTTCTTGAGCGATTTCTGCTCGCCAAGTTCGATGCCAGCCGGACGACCATGGGGCAAGTAGCCCTGGCAATGGAGCAAGTGCTTCGTTCGCCGCAGGGGATGACCATTCGCGACATCGCTTGGCGCATCGGCATCACCCCCAAGCACTTGATCAGCTTATTCGACAAGTTCGTTGGCCTTAAGCCGAAGGCATTTTCACGTATTTGCCGGTTTCAGCGTTCGCTCCATCTAATCGAAGCGGTAAGCGTCCCCGCCTGGAGCCAGGTGGCTGCCTGCACCGGGCACAGTGACCAAGCCCACCTGATCAAGGAATTTCGACATTTCTCTGGCCTGACACCCTCAGACTACGTGGCTCAGAAGGACGATTATCTGGGCTATGTCCCCATTTCTGAGTGAGTGGTTAATTTTCTACAATATGGCCTGATTTCGTGCCGGTAGATTGAAACCCGTTGGTTCTTGGAAACTGGGTTCTTGGCTGGAGACGAATCGATGGATATGAGCTATATCAATTACGCTGCGGTCGTGGTGGCTGCCTTGTCGTCCTTCTTTGTTGGTGGCCTGTGGTACTCGCCGCTGCTGTTTGGCAAGGTGTGGATGAAGGCCAACGCGTTCACCGAGGAGCAAGTCGAGGGGTTTAGTAAGGGCCGGATGTTTGGTTGGTCGTTGCTGTTCGCCCTAGTCATGTCGATGAATCTGGCGATCTTCCTGGCGACTGCGGAGACGGATTGGCTGTGGGGTCTGACGGCAGGTGGGCTGGCGGGCGCTGGATGGGTCGCCATGGGGATCGGCGTTGTAGGCCTGTTCGAAAATAGAAGTTGGAGCTACATTCTCGTGAACGCCGGCTACAATGTCGTATCATTCTTGCTGATGGGCCTGATCATCGGGGCATGGCGGTAGGCAGAAGGCGGGTGATAACCGCCGTATACGCTACGGTCCGTGCTCGGTGTGACGGTATGATGGAACTGCGGCGAGCAAAGGAAACGAACGATGGGCAAATCCCCCGAGGAAATGGCTGAGGCGATGGTCGCCAACATGAAGGAAAAGACGGGCAAGACTTTGCCTGCCTGGGTCAAGATCGCCAAGGCATCAAAGCTGACCAAGCATGGCCAAGTGGTTACGATGCTCAAGTCAGAGCACGGCATGACCCACGGCTTTGCCAACTTGGTAGCCCACACCACGTTCAAGTCAGCCGCAGCCGACTCAACCCCCGATGATCTGATTGCAGCACAGTACGCAGGAAAGAAGGAAGCCCTCAAACCCATCTACAATGCCATAATGGTCAAGGTCAAGAAATTCGGCGAGGTAGACGTCGCCCCCAAGAAAGCCTACGTCAGCCTCCGCCACAAGAAACAGTTCGCCATCCTCCAACCCTCAGCAGCCACCCGCCTCGATGTGGGCATCAAGCTAAAGGATGTTAAGCCAGCCGGTCGTCTGGAAGCAGCTGGCAGTTTCAACGCCATGGTAACCCACCGCGTGCGCGTCGAGTCAGTGAAGGATGTCAACAAGGAATTGATCGGCTGGCTACGCCAAGCGCACAAGTCGGCGGGCTGAAGGCCCATAGGTCGCATCGCGCCAAACTGTGATCAACTTCGCGCTACTCAGCGACGGGCAACGGCCCCTCGAAATTCCAGGTCTTGGCTTGGCGGAAGAATCTGATTGGGTTTTCGTAGACTAGTTTGTGGACTTCGGTTTCATTGTAGCCTCGACGGCGTAGCTCTTGGATGAACTCGGGTAGGGCCATCGGATTGCTCGGCCCCCAGTCGCCGGCGGAGTTGGCCATGATTCTTTCTTGGCCGAACTGGTCGATCATGTCTACGGCTCGCTTGGGCGTACACTTTGTGGCTGGGTAGAGGGTCATACCTACCCAGAAGCCCGCATCCCTTGCCAACTTGATGGTGTGTTCTTCAACGTGGTCGATGAGCACGCGCCCGGGCTTGATGCGGGGGTCGTTGGCTAGCACGTCGAGAATCATCCGCGTGCCCTTGTACTTGTCTGCCAAATGCGGCGTGTGGATCAAGATCAGTTCTTCGCGCTCTGCGGCTAGGTCTACCTGGGCTTCGAAGATGGCGACTTCGTTTTTGCTGTTCTTGTTAAGGCCTATCTCGCCCACGCCCAGAACGCCTGGCTTGCCGAGGAACTCTGGGATTAGCTTGATCACTTCCTTGGACAGGGCGACGTCCTCAGCCTCCTTGGCGTTGATGCAAATCCAGCACATATGGTGGACGCCGAATTGGGCTGCCCGGGCCGGCTCGAATTCAGTCAGCTGGCGGAAGTAGCTGTGGAAAGCCTCGGCTGAACCGCGATCAAAACCCGCCCAGAATGCAGGCTCGGAGACCGCGACACATCCCGAGCGGGCGAGCCGGGCGTAGTCGTCGGTGATGCGCGAAACCATGTGGATGTGCGGATCAAGATAATACATTCCTGTTTTCCTTTCGCAGGCGCACTCGGCGCTGAGAGCTGGTTGGGCCGATCATGCCTCCAGAGCTTACCCGCGGTCGTGGGTTCCAACCAAACAGCCCGAAGTGGCTGGTTTAGCTATTTGCCAAACCGCGGCCCACGCAGAAGCGGGCACCGCGTACAAACTCTACCCAGATTAACGCTCGATTAACGCTGGGTTCGGTAAAACACGGTCGAATGTCGTTCGCATGGCGAGATATTGCACCCGCGGTGTCTATTTCTGTAGGCGCCAAAATTATGGGATTATCAGACCAGGGATACTTGAACCCAGGCCGGGTGCGCGAGATAATGGATAGCTGGAGGGTGGAGCCTGCGCTCCGCCATGATTGGGGGCCATGGTGCCATTGAGGAGGAAGCAAATGAGTAGAACTAAGCTTGGAGTCATTTTGTGCGTGTTCGGCGGGGCAGCCGTCGCAACCGCGAATCCAATTTTCCTGGGGACGCAAGGGAACACGCTCTTTCGTATCGATGGCGGAGTCGTGAGCACCTTCACGCTGAGCACCGATCTGACAAGCATGGCCGTGGATGCCAACGGAACGATTTGGGCTTCTGCACTTACTGATGCCGACGGCGACGGGAGCAGAGAGCTTTACATTCTCAACGATCCGTTGGGAGCTGCCCCTGCTCTGACCCTGCAGAGTGATTTTCTATCAGAGAACACTGCGTCGCTCACCTTCATCGGAAACACCCTGTATGGGATACAAAAAACACCATTGACACCACCGAGCAACACGCGATTGGTGACCATTGATCCATTCGGCCAAACGCAGAGCTTCGTGGGTGCCACGGGCCAAACCGGATTCGGCGCAAATGGCACCGGCTATGACCCGTTGAACGACAAGCTGTACAGCATTATCTCTGGCAGCGTCCCTGGAACCCTCAGCGAGATCAACTATTCGCTTTCAGGCGGTGCGGTTGATCCAGATGCAACGGCAATTGGCCCGTTCGGTATCAACTTCGTCAATGCGGGTGCCGAATTCTACGATGGCACCTTCTATGGCTTGGTCCAGAAGAACACCGACCCGGTGGGCGAATTGGTACTTGGCTCGATCGACACCTCCAGCGGTGCATTCACTGAAATCATGCTGGTTGACAACGGACCTTCAGGGGGTGCTGTGGGTCTGGTCGTTCTACCAGAGCCGGGAACGGCGCTCCTACTGGTTGTGTCGAGTCTCGTAGTTCTCCGACGTCGTCGCCAAAATGAAACGACAAGAGTAGCCTAAGACTTTGGCTACAATCCGAATCGATTCTGGACCCGGCATCTGCTACGCTCTTGGCAGATTCCGGGTCCGATTTATTGAGGGATTCCCAGGAGTATTTGACAATCAAACCTGGATCGGGCATCGCCTAACACAGCCCATCCAGCGACGCAAAGGAAGGTGCCAGGGCGAGGGTTGTCTTGCGACTTGCGGCGATTCAGTGTCGCAATTGCGCGGCTAGGCGATTGAGCATGGACAGACCCATGAGAGCAACGAGGGTACCACGGCGAGCCAAACGGCTCCTGGTTATCATGCTAGTTGGCGGGTTCCTGATCAGTCTCGCGCCAGCCGCAAGATACCTCTGGTTCACGCGGCCGGTGGGCATTGGGCCTGCAGGACCGACCGTTCCGGCCGAATTGTTCGCGAGGGCGTGGAGTTCTAGCGAAGTCATCTTGCTTGGTATCGGCGACAGCGTCACGGCGGGTTTCGGCGCACGCCGCGGGTACTCATACTTTGATCGTCTTACGGCCGATCCCTCGGATGAGTTCCCGGACATGGAGGGCATC
>JAJDDP010000218.1 GCA_029260235.1 Phycisphaerae bacterium
AACTCCGTGTCATATCCGGGCAACACCTACTACAGAGTCAATCCTGAAGATACCCCCGATTCTAAGGTGGCACAAACCAAGGCTCCAGGGTGAATTCGGCATTCGGTAGTGCTTCTTGCGACTGATCGGTCCGCCGACAAGCACACAAGCGGGTACCGACCGTTCTTGGCAGCGTGCATCGGGTCACCGGCGCGAACCAGGCCGGACGTGCGTCCGGTCCACGCGGATGGGCCGATAGGCCTGACACCTCCAGAATCCTTCGTTCACTCAGAATCTTGATCTTAAGTCAGTCTTGGTGTCAGAAGTCAGACCCACGCTGCGAAGAATCTCTTGAACGTGGCGAGCATGGCATACGGTTGCCGAATGCGTCGCCCGGAAATGTTGATGGCAGAGTAAAAGGAGACGCACTATGTTGCCCGATCCGACTTGGTATTTTTCCCTCTCGTGGAACTTCTTCTCGTTCCTTTTCTAAGACACCCCACCACCTGGCATGAAGAACCCGGCGAGCGACTTGAGCGCCTCGCCGGGTTCTCTGTCGCCCCTTACACCGACACGGATCGGCCGGCAGGTGGCGGCTTGAGCGCTGGAGTCGATGGCGGTGGAACATCGCGTCACAGAGCTGGATGAACAGCTCCAGTCGATGGCGCGTGCTCAGCTTCTCTCTATTGGGATGCTGGGTAAGAACTGTGTCGCTGGCCGAGGCGTCGGTCGCGGCACTTGTTTGGTTGTTTGCTACGCGGCACTTTGACGGGAGACAGATTTATGAATACTCAAACTAGAAGCCAGGAGAAGTGTCGTGCAGCCTGCCGGCCACTAATGGCAGATCATTCGATTCAAGAGACAGTCAGCTCGGGATCGCCGGGCACCGCCTGCAACGCTGCGCGGAAAGCGGATCGGGCCCGCAGGCGACGTCGGGCGCTTTGGATGCGCCCGCCCGCGCTACCACTCATCGTATGCGCGCTTGCCGCAACTTTTTCCTCGACAAACAGCCATGGGCAAGACGACGACATACTGCATGTTGGCGGCGTCGATTTGAGCTCGCCTGTGCTCGGCGGTGAAGACTTGCAAGTGCTTGCCCAGCCGGCGTTCGGCTTCCCGGGCCAAACGATTTATGTGTCAGGAAGAGCGGAGCAAGGCGTAACGTCCGTACGGGTCATATTCAATGACGGCAGCATTGCTCGGGCGCTAGCTGTCTTGCCCGTTGGGCAGGACGGGACTTTTCAGGCTGACCTGGCAGTGCCCATTAGCGCACAGGCGGGGAGTGGACAGGTCTGCGTGGTCGATGTGAGGTCTGCACCATTTCTCGAAAATGCCGAGGAAGCCGGAATAGCCTGCACCTCGTTCGTCATTGCCGATCCACCTCTCGTGCAAGCCCAAGGGCGACTGGTCCGGCAGGGCGCGCCGGAGGCGGATGAGCAACTCGTGCTGGTCGATAAGCAAGGTCGACCCGTCGCCACGGCGACTACCGATGCAGAAGGCCGCTTCTCATTCAACATCACCTCAACAAAACCGCAAGCATCAGCATTGCCAAAGTCTGGGACGCGAGACCAGGGCTTCGTTCCGCCGGCACCCATCGACTTCGCCCTCATCGGTAATGGCTTTGCGATACCCTTCGCGTCGGCAGGTGATTTCGATGTTCTCGATGAAATCCGATTACCCTTTGATCTTCCCGAGTTCATTGACGTTCCCATACCAGTGATGTCTGCCTACGCAATGCCGAACCCGGCTGCCTCCTACAATCGGTTGACTGAACCTGTCGCAGTGGGGAGTGTGACCGATACCGAAGGCCGTGCAGGCTTCCATCCTGGAAACCTAGGGCATTTTGTCGGCCTACCCTCACGCCCATTGATGGTACGT
Source organism: Phycisphaerae bacterium (assembly GCA_029260235.1). GTDB lineage: Bacteria > Planctomycetota > Phycisphaerae > UBA1845 > UBA1845 > OFTM209. The sequence goes on from JAJDDP010000218.1 coordinate 1,858, forward strand.
TTTCTCGCCCACGCCGTTTTTCCCCCGGACTCAGTCGCCCCGTCGGTCCTATTTGAAGTCTATGGAGCGGAATTTAGCGGAGGCCGTCCACTGATCGCATCCCAGCTGGTTGTGGAGATCAGCGGCGTGGGCTTCGCCGAATCCGACGTTCGAGGCTGGATCGCCGAATTCGACGTAAGCCAGTTTCCGGGCGGCGAATACCTTCTGAAAGTCATACCCAGCACGGCTGGAGCTGCCACCCCGGTCCATCTCTACCGCTTCGTCATGGTTAGCATGATCGGACGATGGGACGGTCCAAACACGACAGCTTCTCGCACCTTCGAGATCACCGAGCAGGACGACGACTTGGTATACTCTTTCGGTGATGACTTGCCTGCGGCGGCGGCTTGCACCTTCGACGAGCCAATCGATTTGGAGATCATCGAGCTGGAAAACCGGCTGGCGATGCAAACACGTCTCGACGAAACCTACAACGCAACGGAGAATCGCTTCGACGGCGATGCAGAGATGAGCATCGACCTGAAAATGCTGAGCATCCCTATCATCGATGACAATCAGCATCCTTATGCGGGCCCCAATGTCCCAGCTAGAGGCGCAGGTTTTGGGCCCCAATCAGCCACTTACGAATTCGATGGAGCAACACCCGCTCTAGCCGCAGGGGTGCCTGGACGAACAGAATTGGAAGGGCTACTCAGCAATTTTTGCGTTCCGATCTATGAGCTTGGGGGAGCCATCGAACTTGGTGGGATCATCTGCGATATTGCAGATGCCATCAATGCAGTCATTGAGTTTGTCACCTTTGGCCTTTGGGAGGACGCCATTCCTTGTGACGAAGAAGAGCTGAACGAGAGCTGTCAACTCGCCGCGAAAGTCGGAATTGAGTTCTGCGTTGACCTCGGGTTGGCACTGACGTCGGAGATCGCTTCGAACCTTCGCGTGGACACGACGGTCACCCCAGAAGCAAAACTCAGTTTACCGGCCGGCGGCGAGGTGGATCTTTGTGGAATCCTGAGCGCAGAAGTGAGCTGCACACCGGCGGTGAGTGCTCAGATGCCAATTAGTTGTTCCGGCGATGCCCCGGAGCTGGACTGGTGTATCGGTTTTGAACTCGGATGCAAATTCTGTATTGACGTGTTGATTTATGATGGATGTCCACTTGAAGAAACTATTCTTGGTCCCTTTGAAACTGGGAGCGGATGTGGCGGCGCTCGATCACGGGATGTGCTGCAGGCCGATCACCCGGTTGTCTTGAGGCAACGCCCTCAACCTCAGATAGCAGCCGATGGCGCTGGACGCGCTATGCTGGTCTGGGTGGAAACTCAGATGCCGAGTCCCGAGCGACAGCTCGTCTACAGCTTCTTCGACGGGTTCGCTTGGAGCAAAGCTGCGCCGATGCTTGGCGAGATCGGGTTCCTTTCTCAACCACAAGTTGCGGCATTCGGCCAGGGTCGATTTGTGGCTGTGTGGACACAGATTCGTTCTGACCTGAATATGCTGGCAGATGCGGAGTTTGAGGCGGTCATCGCGGGTAGTGAACTGTTCTACGCCACGTTCGATGGCCAGGTTTGGACTAAGGGCAAACCTATCACCGACGATATGGTTGGAGATGGGAAGGCCTCCCTGGTCGGGGATCCATTGAATGGCACCGCAGACCTTCTATGGTTGCGGCAGGATGGCGCGAACGCTCTGGACTTTCCGAGCTATCGGTTGTTCTCCTCGTTCTTCAATGACGAGTATTGGTCCCCCCCCTTGAAGGTTGATGACGACTACTTGGGTACGGATTTCCAGGCCAGCATTACCCATGATGCCTTCGGTCGCCCGGCAGCAGCTTGGATTCGAGACCAGGACGCAGATACAGGCACGGTTGAGGATCGCGCCCTTGTCTTCTCCATCTTTGATGATCAGCGATGGAGCACACCGGAACCCGTTTCAGGCGTGCCTACCGGGGCCCTCAATCCTTCGTTGACGTTTTCTAAGGAAGACGACCCCCTCATTGTGTTCGTCGTCTCCTCGAACGACCCGAGCATCCCGGAAATCGGTAATGCCACAACGTTGAATTGGGCATACCAAACAGACGGAGCCTGGCGGACAGGCGCCCTCGGTGAGGGTTTGCTAGGTAACGATCCTGTAGTCGCGGTAGATGACCAAAACCGTGCGGCTGTTGCGTTCCGTGGGCTTAGCCGAAGCGTTGACATCCACGCGGCCGGAGATGTAAGTGTTGCTGTTGCCGATTTGGATTCGCCGGTACTCAAGTGGAACACCGGCTTCGTGTCGGGCGACGGCACGAGCAGCAAACAGATCGATCTGGC
>JAJDDP010000219.1 GCA_029260235.1 Phycisphaerae bacterium
TTGCTGAGTTGTGGAGTGTTGATATGGAAACTGCCGCTGTAGGCGCTAGTGGCTCAACAGATTTGTTCAATGAATCCCGCACTGCCCAGTCTCTGGGTGGGGAGGATTTCTTCAAGCTGATGATCGCCCAGCTCTCGAATCAGGATCCCCTGGACCCGACCTCGAACCAGGAACTGCTCCAACAGATTTCCAGCATTCGCGATATCGAGCTATCTTCGACGCTAGTCGAATCGCTCAAATCGCTAACCGGGCAGCAGCGATTTGGTTCTGCCGCATCACTGATTGGGAATTATGTCACCGGCAGGCCTGATCCTGACGACCCGGACGCAGTTCAACCAGAGGGCACGGTCGTCGGCGTTCGCTTCGGCGAAAACGGTCAGCCGTTCCTTCAACTCGAGAGCGGGTTGGAACTCTCCATCGATGATGTTGAAAACGTGGTGTCCCCCGAGCAGATAGGCAGTTCGCTCATCGGCAGCTTGGTCGCCGGCCTGGATGCAAGCGACCCAGCCAGCCCAGTCGTCGTCGAAGGCATTGTTACCGGAACGACCACCGACTCGAACGGAAGCATCAAGCTGGAACTGGATACGGGCGAGGTGATTGACCTTAGCAGTGTGATAGCCACAAGTAGCGCTGATGGATTGTCCGACGAAACGAAGTCGTCGGGTTAATGATGCCCATCTAAGGCACTAGGAAGAAAGTTTGCAGCACCTAGGAATTTGGGTTCTACGTTCGCCCGTAGTTGATTGACCGCAGAAGCAGCCAATCGCGAACCAGAGCCAGCCACAAGGAGACGGGCATGGGTTTGACCAGCGCAATGCTAATTGGTTTTAGCGGCATCAAGACCAATCAGAATTCGATTGACACGATTGGTAATAACATAGCCAATCTCAACACGACCGCGTTCAAGAATCAGCGAGCTCTGTTTGAGACGGCCTTCTACCGCACCCTGCAGGGTGGGACAGAGCCGGGAAACGAGACCGGAGGCACCAATCCAGTCCAAACGGGTTACGGGGCACAACTGGCAACCATCCAACGGAACTTCGGGCAGGGGAATCTTCAGCCCACGGGTGTGCCGACGGACTTAGCCCTCCAGGGCGACGGTTTCTTCGTGCTGGACACCGCCAATGGGGAGCAGGCCTATACCCGCGACGGCAGCTTCAGCCTGGACTCTGAGCGCGCGCTGGTTTCCAGTGACGGTTCCTTCGTGCGTGGGTTCGCAGCTGACGATGCCGGGGCGATCGATCAAACCGTCCTTAGCAACTTAGTCATCCCGGTGGGCCAGACCAGTGAGGCACAGGCGACTACTGCCGTGGTGATGGACGGTAATCTAGACGCTGCCAGTGTAGTCGCAGCCAGTGCTTCAGTAACGACTACCTCGGCCATGGTGACAGCCTCTGGGGCGGCGACGGCTGCAACCGCCCTTACCGATCTACTGAGCGGCGAAGGAGCAAACCTGTATGCAACTGGCGACGTCATCACCGTGACCGGCGCCCAAAAAGGGGGTATCGAATTGCCCGAGTCGTCTTTCGTAGTCGGCACGGATGGCAACTCCGTCGGTGACCTCGCTACATTCTTGGAGCAGGCTTTGTTCATCAATACCGACCCAGCCACAGGTGGCAGCCCGGGCATTGTGGTGTCCGACGGCGCGACGGCCCCAGAAGGTGCGTTGATCATCACCTCAAACCTTGGCGAAACCAGCGCCATCAATCTGGAAAGCACGGACATCAGGAATTCGACGAGCGGGGCTTTGCCCTTCACGTTTACATCCACAGCCGGTGGCGGTGAAGGGGCAACCACAGCCTTCACCATCAATGATTCGTTGGGCAATCCGGTTAATGTCCGTCTTCGGACCGCGCTTGAATCCAAAGACGAGAACGGCTTGCTTTGGCGCTTCTACGTGGAGTCTGCCGATGACGCTGGCGGTGATGGGGTTATCGGAACCGGGACTATCCAGTTCGATCAAGCAGGCCAATTCATCGCATCCACGGGAACAGACTTATCCATCGGTCGAACGGGGACGGGGGCAGCCTCACCACTGGCGTTCTCCTTGGATGTGTCCACGTTGACGTCGCTAAACCGATTGGACGGCGAATCAACCTTGGTCATGGACAGCCAAGATGGCCGAGTCGCCGGCATCCTCACCGATTTCGGGATCGACGCCGACGGCATCATAACCGGAGTTTTCAGCAACAGCACAACACAGGTGTTTGGCCAAGTCGCTTTGGCAACTTTCTCTAACGCAGAGGGTCTAATCGCCGGCACGGACAACACCTTCTCGGTTGGGGCGAACTCTGGCGAGGCCACCATCGTTGCGGCGCAAACGTTAGGCGCGGGTCGCATTCAGGCCGGGCAACTCGAGCAGAGCAACGTTGATTTACCGCGTGAGTTTGTTGGTCTCATCCAGGCGTCGACGGGGTTCTCGGCTGCGGGCAGGGTGGTTCAGACGGCAGACGATCTGTTGCAGGAACTGCTCCTCTTGGTCCGCTAATTCGATGATTGGAGGTTGAGGTCAAAGTGGTTTCTCTGACACGACTGAACAAGAAAAATTTCGTGGTCAACGCTGAATTGATTAAGACCATCGAAGAGACCCCAGACACGCTGATCACGCTGGTTAACGGCGATTACTTTATGGTCCTAGAACCCGTGAAAGAAGTCGTCGAAAAGGCCATCGAGTACGGCAGGCAGATTCGCAGCTTCCGGGTCGGATGAAGGATCGATGTTTGGTGGTTATCGGGCATCCCATGTGGGTAGGTCCGGCTAACGATGTCTTAGCCGGTGGTCGATATCCAAAGATAAGAGCGATTGTGTCCGCTCGCTGAATAGAGACTAGGAATCGCGACCTTATGGACTTGGCCACGATTATCGGGTTTATCACCGGCATAGGCTTGTTGCTTTGGGCGGTCATGTCCAAGTCAACACTCAGTGCCTTCGCCGATGGTCCGTCGGTCGCCATTGTGGTCGGCGGAGCTATCGCTGCGACGCTGATCAGCTCGCCGCTTGGCAACGTGATGGGCGTCATGAAGGTGATCAAAAACTGCTTTTTCGCCAAGTCAGCCAACCCCAGCGAGCTCATCAAGGACTTGGTTGGCTACGCCGAAATCGCCCGCCGCGACGGCATCCTTTCCTTGGAAAGCGTAACCTCTGAAATCAAGGATCCCTTCGTCGTTAGTGGTATTCAAATGGCTGTCGATGGCACTGACCCCGAGCTGATCGAACAGGTCATGAATGCGGAGTTGGATGCGGTAGCTCTCCGGCACGCCTCCGGCAAAGCATTGCTCGAGGCCGTCGGCCGTTATGGCCCCGCCTTTGGCATGATTGGTACGCTGGTCGGTCTGGTGATCATGCTGGGGAACATGTCCGATCCGGATTCGCTCGGTCCTTCGATGGCCGTTGCTCTATTGACTACTTTGTACGGCTCGCTGTTGGCAAACGTCGTGGCCTTGCCTCTGGCTGATAAGCTGGGGATGCGCAGTACCGAAGAACTGGCCATGAAGGAAATCGTCATTCGCGGGGTGATGGCTATTCAGTCCGGCGACAACCCCCGCGTTGTGGAACAAAAACTCAAGAGCTTCCTGCCGCCGAAACTGCGGGCAATGATTGGCGAGGATGCCAAAGCAGCATAGCTGTTAGCCCAGGTGGCTGCTCGATGGCTCAGTGAACAGCTCTTCGGTGGTTGATCCTGAGCCCCGGTGAAGATCTTTCTGATGTGGTGGCAATATGGCTAGGAAAAAGGCAGATCCCCCCGCAGGCGCACCTGAATGGATGGTTACATTCGGGGACATGATGTCGTTATTGCTCTGTTTCTTTGTCCTATTGCTCTCCATGAGCGAAATGAAGAAGGACGAGAAGTTTCTGCAGGTGGTTACCTCCATCCGAGAAGCATTCGGCTACCGCAGCGCATTGCAGGTGACCCCCGGTGAGAATATGCCGCTCAATACCATTCTTGAGCAGTTGCAGAACATCATCGTCCCTCCCAATGAGAACAGGGAGGGCGACACGGACGAGGAAGGCATTGATGGCCGAGTGAGCAAGGTCACCGATGTTCGGGACGGGATCGAAATTGTAGTAGGGGGGCGAATTACCTTTGATCAATTCAGCGCCGTCCTAAAGCCTGAAGCTGCGCAACGATTGGCCGCCGTCGCCGAAAAGATCAGAGGTACAAACACGAAGATCATCATCAAGGGCCATGCTACGCGCGAGCCCTTGCCTGAAGAGTCACTCTATGACGATCCGCTTGCCCTCTCCTTTGCCCGGGCCCGCGCGGTAGCTGATGTGCTGACCCATGGCGAAGTCCGCGGAGAACGCATCCGCATCGAAGCTGTCGGAGACCGCGAACCCCTCAACCGCCAAGCGTACACAGAGGAGCGTCGAGCGGTAAATCGCCGTGTGCAAATCATCGTGACTGAATCATTGCTGGACGACTACGCCGGGCGTCCGATTACTGACGAACTGGAGGTAGTTGACGATGGCGGATAATGCCAAGCCCGAAGTCGCTGAAACAAAACCCAAATCCAAGAAGATCATGACCCTTATCGTGATCGGCGGTGTGATGCTGGCAGAAGCAGGCCTCATCATCGGAGCGATGAAGATGTTCGGCTCTGAACCAGAGCCAGCCATGGCTGCCGATGGCGAAGGCGGTGAGGGGGGCGTGGACGGGGAGGGTGCCGGGGATGCGACGGCGCTGGCTGAAGTCTGCTTGGCCGAGGTCGATGCCTCCAACAACCGGACAGGCCGCCAGTACATGTACCACCTCCAGGTATTTGCCCTCATCGAAGCTGAGCAAAAAGAGGCGCTCGACAAGATTATTGAGGAACGCCGGGCCACCATTCAGGATCGCATCAACACCATCATCCGCGCTGCTGATCCAAAGCAGCTCAACGAACCAGGACTCGAAACCCTCCGCCGCCAAGTTAAATTTGAGCTGCAAAAAATCATCGGAGAAGGCGCAATCATCCACGAACTTCTCATCCCAGAGTTGCTTCAGTCACGAAGCAGCCTTTGATTGTGGGTTGGAAGGCGTCCGGGCCGATAATACCTGAACTAGGAGCGGACCGTGCATGGCTGACAACCCTGAAAACTCAGATATTGGCCCTGGGGACGACATTTCTCAGGACGATATCGACGCGCTGACGAATGCAGCTGGCGGTGATGCGCCGGCTAGCCCAGATGATTCTGGACCGGTCAGTCAGGATGACGTCGATGCGCTGCTTTCAGGCGGAGCTGATGCGAGCGCCCCCGCCGAGGACGAGAGCGGCTCTGTCGATCAGAGCGCGATCGATGATCTGTTTGGCGATTCCCCCGCGGCATCACCAGCGGCACCTGAATCATCAACTGACGACGCCGGTCTGGGGGACGGTTTGCTGTCGCAGGCTGACATTGACGCAGCCCTCGCAGGTGGAGGAGCGGATATGCCCGCATCGGCTGAGCCGGATGTTCCATCCGCCGCTGAACCTGATGAGGCCCGGCTCGATTCTGCGGGAAGACCGTTCGATGCGGTCGCCGCAGAGATGGCCGCAGCAATCGCCGAGGAGAAAGCTGCGGCGGAGCTGACCGCGAGTGCGGCACCGGTCGGCGAGCCCCTGGAATTGCCGTCCTTCGGCGATGATCTGCTCATCGAAGGATTGAATAATGAAATCGACTTGCTCCACGACGTAGACTTGCGGGTCAAGATCGAATTGGGCCGAACTCGCATGCTCGTGGAAGATGTGCTGCGTTTGGGAAGCGGGAGTGTTGTCGAGCTGGACAAGCTGGCAGGCGACCCCGTGGATGTGTATGCCAATGATCGTCTCATCGCCCGCGGTGAGGTGCTCGTGCTTAACGATAACTTCTGTGTCCGCGTCAGCGAGATCGTGTCTGGAGATCAAGACGCGCTGGTTGGCGCGTGAGCTCGGCAATCAAGGGAAGCAAGGAGGCTTCGATGACTTGTCGCTTGGCCGGTCTGTGCTTGTTGGTGTTGGTATCGGTGTGCTGCGCCGGCGAGGAGCGGGAGACGGTTTCTCCTGCTGCGGCTTCGAATGCACCCCTCTCACTAGCGGCTGATGCCCTCGTCGCACGAGACGGCGAAGCCACAGGAAATCTTCAGCCCAAATCCGACGCCGCATCCGCAATCACCTCGGGATCAGCCTCGCTACCCGCGGCAGATTCAACTGATACACCCAAATCATCTTCCTTGGCTATGCTAAATCAGACTCTTGGATCTGTGGGTCGCGACGGGCAAGCGTCGGGCACCGGCGCTGCTTCCGCCATTCAATCGGTCCCCTGGTACCGCGGCGGGCTGTTCAGCCTGGTTGTCGTTTTGGCTGTGATTGCCGGAATAGCCCTTCTTCTTAAAAGGCTGGTGCCCGCCATGCGAGTCTCACAGAATGGGGCCATCGACATCCTCAGCAGAAACGCCATCGGTCCAAAGCAAACTTTGGCGCTCGTGCGCATGGGGCGACGTGTTGTCCTCTTGGGAGTCACCAGCGACCGTGTGAATATGCTTTGCGAAGTCAGCGACCCCGTCGAAGTTGCAGAACTGGTCGGCTCATCTGCCGGAGTGCAGCGTCACACAGCTAGTGAATCTTTTGGAGACATGCTGGCAACTGAGGCTGAGGGGTTCGACGATCAAATCGCCGGATCTGGAGGTCGTGGTGCATCGGCTAGCACAACCAAGTTGGCCCAGGCCAAGGGCAGTGTTGGAGGGTTGCTGGCCAAGCTGAAGAACCTTCAACAGCAAGAAACATCTCGGTGACCGGACTCAAGAAATGCCGTTGATCGGCATCGCCGCTTGGACGCAGTTGAGTCTACTGGCGGTTTTTGGTTAGTTGGTCACCAGAATCTAGTGCGCTAAGGAGTGGCGCATGGTACACGGGCATGGATGCTCAATGAAGAAGTGGATTGCGCTATCAGCGGCTCTTGCTGCCATGTGGTGGGCTGCGCCCGCCGCTGCTCAAACCGCTACCCCCGCCATCGATAACCCTTTCCAGATTCCCGACGCTCGTTCGGTGCTGCCGACGGCCACGGACTCCAAAGGGGTCAGTTCAACGCTGCGCATCCTCGTTCTAATGACCGTTCTTGGCCTCGTGCCCTCGATTCTGATCATGACCACCAGTTTCGCGCGCGTCATGATTGTGTTGGCATTGCTTCGACAAGCGATGGCGACGCCCCAGCTGCCGCCTGGGCAGGTATTGATGGCCATTTCCTTGTTTGTGACCATTCTGGTGATGACCCCTACTTGGCAGCTCATTAACGCCGAGGCCGTCGAACCCTACATGGAAGGTCAGATGTCTCAGCGTCAGGCGATGGACATCGCTGCTGACCACATGAAGGGCTTTATGTATCGGCAGATCGACCAATCAGGGAACCACGAGGACATCCATCTTTTTCTCGAGTACCAACGAGGCAAAGCACTCTCCGACGAGGAGCTCGCGAATCTGACGGTCAATGATGTTCCGCTGATGACCATGATCCCCGCTTTCATGATCAGCGAACTGAAGACAGCCTTCGTGATGGGATTCAGAATCTACCTGCCGTTTCTGGTAATCGACATGGTGATTGCCTCGATTCTAATTTCGATGGGCATGATGATGCTGCCGCCGGTGCTCATTTCGTTGCCCTTCAAGATTCTGCTCTTTGTCTTGGCTAACGGATGGCACTTGATTATCCAGACTCTACTCTACAGCTTTGTGTAACGCCCGGCGGTTCCGGGCACCGACGGCCGAAAGGAAGGACAGATGGATCTTGGTGTTGCACTGGACTTGGGGCGGAGTGCTTTCTTTATGGCATTGGCGACCTCAGCGCCAATTCTGTTGATCGGATTGGTGGTCGGCTTGAGCATTTCGGTGTTTCAATCTGTGACCCAGTTGCAAGAACAGACCTTAACCTTTGTGCCCAAGATCGCTGCTATGGTGATGGCGGCGAGTTATTTTATCCCTTGGATCGCCACCCGCATGCTCGAATACAGCCAAAAGATGTTTTCTCCGCCGATGTAGCGAGGTCGGCGTATCTGGACCTCGATGAGGGCAGAAGATGAGTGCCCGTTTGCGCAAGAACGAGTGACATGAACCGTGCCGTGGACGATGTTGGACATTTACATGTTGCTGCCGGGGTTCGCCCTGGTGCTATTTCGCGTGGCTGGCCTGATGGTGACAGCCCCGCTGTTTGCCGGCAGCTCGATCCCTGCGCAACTCAAGATTGCATTCAGCTTTGTCGTAGCAGCCATGCTTTTTCCACAAATCATTCCGACTCTGCCGGCCCATCTGACGCTCTCGGTGGCAGTTACGGGCATATTCGGGGAAATGCTGATCGGTCTGATCATCGGCGTCACCATGAGCATTGTGATCATGGGTGTCGAGTTGGCCGGCATGATGATTGGGCAGCAAGCAGGGATCGCGCTGGCCTCAGTCGTCGATCCGTCGAGCAATGCCCAATCCACCGTTGTCGGGCAGGTTTACATGATCACCACGATGTTCATATTTCTGACCATCGGAGGCCATCGAATGATGATGGCCGCGCTGATGGACACTTTCGACGTGGTGCCTGTGCTGGGGTTCGGGCTAGGAGAAGCCCATGTCGAGCTTATTGCCGATGTCATCACGGCCGCTTTTATCTTAGCCATCAAGTTGTTCAGCCCAGTACTGATTGCCTTAATGATGACCACGCTGACCTTAGGTTTCTTGTCGCGGACCATTCCGCAATTGAACATTTTGTCGATCGGATTCGCCCTGAGAACCATGGTGGCCATCGGCGTTGCGTCAATGGCCTTGGCTGCCTCACAAGACGTGATTGTCGAGGCCTTGCTGGGCGCTCTGGATCGGTTGCGAAGAGCCTTTGAGTTGTCGCCGTTGGATGTATAGGAGCCTATAGAAACGATGCCAGGGGACAAGGATGCCAAGACCGAGGAGCCGACGTCACGACGAAAGTCGGAGGCGCGGAATTCAGGTCAGGTTCCCAAGAGTCAGGATTTGACGGCTACCGTGCTCTTGCTCGGTGGGCTGCTGACCTTGCGCTTCTTAGGCCCCTCGATTTGGGCGCGGATGTTGGCCATTTACAAAACGGCATTTAGTTCGGCTAACCCGACTGACCAGGATCAGCTTATTCCCTTCGCAGCTGTTTTGGCCAAGGAGATATTTTGGATGGTGGGTCCGTTCATGCTCTCCATCATGGTGATTGGCTTGTTAATCCTCTACGCCCAGACCGGCTGGTTATTGACCCTCAAACCTTTGACGCCGAGCCTCGGCAAGCTGAACCCGATCACCGGCGTGTCACGACTCTTCTCGCTGCGATCCGTAATGCAGCTGGGTCAAAACATCGCCAAGTTGTCACTCGTGGTCCTGGTTGCCTATTTCGTACTCAAGAACATGGCTGAGGAGGTCATCTTCTCATTGGCATTGGACCATCTGGCCATCGTTGCTTTTGTCGGACACCTGGCCTTTCGACTGGGTGTTGCCCTCGCCCTCATGATGTTGGTACTGGCCCTCATCGACTATGTCTACCAGCGGTATCAGCACAACAAAGATCTCAAGATGACCAAGGAAGAGGTCAAGGATGAGCTGCGAAGTATGGAGGGTGATCCCGTCGTCAAGCGGCGCCGACGCGAGGTGCAGATGCAACTGGCCATGCAGCGACTCAAGCAGGTCGTCCCCGAGGCAGATGTCGTGGTGAGCAATCCCACGCATGTGGCCGTGGCGATCAAGTACGACACCGAAACAATGGCTGCACCCAAGGTGATTGCCAAAGGCGTCGATCAGATGGCCATTCGCATACGTCAATTGGCCGCTGCAGCGGGGATACCGATCCTGGAGCGCCCGCCGTTGGCCAGAGCCTTGAACGAATCTGTTGAGGTAGGCCAGGAGATCCCCGAGACCTTCTACCAAGCAATTGCCGAGGTCCTCGCCTATGTGTACGAGTTGGCTGGGCGAGGCATGGGGCCAAAGCCAGTGAGCGTGGGGTAGGTATGACTATCCCAGTGGCGAACCGTGTGCTGATACAGCAAGGTTGAGTTTGTGGCGAAATTGAAATTCAATCCCGATGCCTTGGTCAAAAAGGCTGTCGCCCAGCGCGGCATCCTGATGCCTGTGGCTGCGCTCTCTTTGATCATGGTCATCCTGGTTCCACTGCCGCCTGCACTGATGGACGCCATGTTGGTGGCCAACATCACTCTCTCAGCCATCGTCCTTTTGACCGTCATGTACATGAACGGCCCATTGGATTTTTCCTCTTTTCCTTCGCTGCTGCTCTCTTTGACTCTGTATCGATTGGTGCTCAACGTAGCTACGACCCGGTTGATTCTAACCAATGCCCAGAACGGAACCCACGCGGCCGGCGGCGTTATCGCCACCTTTGGCGGTTTTGTTGCGGGCGATGAACTCATGGTAGGCGTCATCATCTTTGCCATTATCGTGATTATTCAGTTTGTAGTCATCACCAAAGGTGCCACCCGCATCGCCGAGGTAGCCGCTCGCTTCACCTTGGATGGCATGCCCGGCAAGCAGATGGCCATTGATGCGGATCTGAATGCGGGCATCCTCACAGAAAAAGAAGCCAAGCAGCGTCGCGAACAGATCACCCGCGAAGCCGATTTCTACGGGGCGATGGATGGTGCCAGTAAGTTCGTTCGTGGTGATGCGATCGCCGGTATCATCATCACCATAGTGAACATACTCGGTGGGTTGTACGTCGGTATGCTCAAACAGGGGATGGGTTTTGAAGAAACGCTGACCGTCTTTACCACCTTGACCATCGGGGATGGGCTGGTATCCCAGTTGCCGGCCTTCATCGTTTCAGTGGCGGCGGGCATGATCGTTACACGGTCGGCTTCCAAGACCAACCTGGGCGATGAGTTGATCGAACAAATCACCTCACAGCCGGTCGCTTTGTTCTTGGCGTCTGGTTTACTCGTGACCTTGATGTTTACTCCGCTGCCAATCCTGCCGCTGGGGTTCTTGGCAGCTTCTTGCGGCGGGATCGCCTGGACGGTTCAGCGATCTCGATTGGCCTTGGTTACCAACAAGGCAACCGCCGAAAGAAGCAAGGCACCTGCAGTCGAAAAGATCGAGGAATTTCTCTCGCCCGATCCGATGGAACTTGAAGTCGGCTACGGATTGATCAAGTTGGTGGACCGAAAGCAGGGGGGGGATCTGCTTGATCGGATCACCAATCTGCGGCGGCAGATCGCCACCGAACTGGGCATTGTTGTGCCGCCCATCCGCATACGCGACAACATCCAGCTAGCGCCGAATACATATTCTGCAAAGCTCAAGGGCATGGCGATAGCCGTTGGCGAGCTGATGCCGGGCCATTTGTTGGCCATCGATTCGGGGGCGGTCACCGAGAAGATGCATGGGATTGAGACCAAGGAACCGGCCTTCCAGTTGCCCGCCATCTGGGTAGAAGCCAATGATCGGCACGAGGCTGAGCATCGCAATTACACCGTCGTCGAGCCTACCAGTGTGCTGTCCACGCACCTGACCGAATTGATCAAGGGTCATGCCGACGAACTCTTGACCCGCCAGGAGGTCAACCGGCTGTTGGATAACCTCAAAGAGCGCGCGCCGAAACTGATCGAGGAGTTGATTCCAAACATTCTCAAGACAGGAGAACTGCATCGTGTGTTGCAGAGTCTCTTACGCGAGCGCGTTCCCATCCGCGATTTGGAAACGATTCTAGAGACGGTCGGCGATTGGGTCGGTCGCACCAAGGATACCGAAATTCTCACTGAGTACGCACGCAACGCTCTGGCTCGCACCATCTGCTATCAGTATCGCGGCGATGATGGAAAGATCATCTGCATAACACTTGATCCGAGTCTTGAAGAACTGATCAATATCCGGGTCGAACGAACCGACCGGGGCGCAACACTGACCGTGCCGCCCGACGTGCAGAGCAGAATTGTCAACGCAATCCGCGAGCAGTTCGATCAGGTGACATCTTCAAGCCCCGGCCGAACCGCGGTCATCTTGTGTTCCCCACAAGTGCGCATGTGGGTTCGCCGTCTGATCGAGCCCACCCTCCCCAGAATTGCAGTCTTAGCCTATAACGAAATCGTCCGAGGCGTTGAAGTGGAAGCCAAAGGAATGGTGACATTACCGAATGAAGCTTAGGAATTTTCAAGCGACAACAATGGCCGACGCCCTGCGTCAGGTTAAGCGCGCCCTGGGCAAGGACGCGGTGATTCTGCACACCCGCACATTTACCAGTGGAGGCCTGTTTGGCCTGGGTGGACGACCCGTGGTAGAAATCACGGCAACCGCGGACACTTCTGACTTGCCACAGCGAAAGGGGCAAGGTACAGTTGCGCCAAGGTCGGGTCGTCGAAAGGTGCAGGCAGATGGAGCTGTGTCGCCTATGACCACGATGGCAGCAGTACAGTCAGGAACGGGCGTTTCGGAGCTTGCGGCCGAGGTGACCGCCCTCAAGTCCATGGTCCAAGACCTGGTGAGCGAAACTCGCCGGACGCGGGCGCCGTCTCTTCCCGACGATCTCTTTCAAACCTACCTAACCCTAATCGAACGGGAAGTTTCCGAAGAGTTGGCCCAACAACTGGTGTCTCGACTGCGGAACGACTTGGGCGAGCAGCGTTTGTCGGATCCATCTGCGGTTCGTGCTCAGCTTGAGACCTACTTGGGCAATATGGTGCCAGTGGGTGGCCCTATTCAGCTGCACACCCTACCCAAGCCGGCAGTCATCGCGCTGGTCGGACCGACCGGTGTAGGCAAGACCACAACGGTGGCCAAACTGGCGGCGAATTTCCGTCTGCGCGAAAACAAGAAGGTCGGCCTAATCACCGTCGATACTTATCGAATCGCCGCCGTCGAACAGCTTCGCACCTACGCCCAGATCATCAACGTGCCTCTCGAAGTAGTCATGTCACCTTCCCAGGTTCGGGCTGCCATGGATCGCCTCAAGGATTGCGACGTGATCTTGATTGATACGGTCGGTCGAAGCCCGAACGATGAAATCCACATGAACGAGTTGAAGTGTCATCTCGACCAGGCCAAACCCGACGAGGTGCATTTGGTCTTGTCCAGCACCGTGGGGCAAACCGTGTTGGACCGCATCCTGGCGAGCTATGGGGCGCTTGGCGTGGATCGTGTGATCTTTACGAAACTCGACGAAGCTGTTGGCTTTGGTGTCATCCTCTCTTGCCTGCAAAAGGCAGGCGCGAGGCTGTCGTATCTGACTACCGGGCAAGACGTGCCGGACGATATTGAAGTGGGGCAAGGCTCACGCGTCGCCCAGATGATTCTGGGAGCAAAGGCAACTGGCGAAGGTATCGCCGCCCAGTAGAGAATGTTGGATTGGCTTGAAGGTTACCCAAACGCATGATCAGCACAGGTTGCACATGCATCTAACGGGTCACAAACTAGACCAGGCAACCCGCTTGCGCGAGTTGGTCGCCGGAGCATCTTCGCAGGTGCAAGCCGCCGCCATGACGGTTGCCATCGTCAGCGGAAAAGGTGGCGTAGGTAAGACCAACTTGGCTGTGAACCTGGCGATTAACCTCGCCGGGCGCGGTTTGCGGGTGACTTTGCTGGATGCGGACTTAGGCTTGGCCAATGCCGACCTTTTGCTGAACGTGTCGGCCCAGCACAACCTCTCCCATGTCATTTCAGGCCAACGCAGTATCGAGGAAGTGGGCGTTCGCCTGCCTGGTGGCGTTTTCTTCGTGCCCGGCGCGTCGGGGTTGGAGCAGTTGGCCAACCTGTCCGAATTTGAGCGTCAAAGTGTCATCGCTCAATTGAACGGACTTGGCAACGACGCGGATGTGATCCTGTTGGATTGTGGCGCCGGAATTTCTCGCAATGTTTTGGCCTTCGCAGCTGCGGCTGATATTTGTTTGGTAGTCACAACGCCAGAGCCAACCTCGATCACCGATGCCTATGCTGTAATCAAAACCATGATCAACCAAAAGAAACACGAGAATTCAATTCATCTCGTCGTGAACCGAGCGGAAAGTCGCCGAGAGGCTCGTGACGTATTCCAACGGCTGTCCGGAGTTGCTCAAAGATTCTTGAATTATTCCATTGCAGACGGTGGGTATCTGTTGCAAGATGTGCATGTTGAAATGGCAGTGAGGGAGCGGCGTGCCTTCGTTTCACGCTTCCCGAGATGTTCAGCCAGTGGCTGTGTCGCTGCCATCGCGGCTAGGCTTGCAGATCGCCGAACCGTCGTACGCCAAACGGGCGGATTCTTTCGCCGAGTTGTGGGCCTGTTTGTCTGATGTGTCTCGGGTGGATACAGTTGACGCTACCTGAGGTTGAGTGACGCCGACAAGGATGTGGGCGTGGGTGCTCCACGAGGATGCGCCGTACGGAAGGAATCGTACATTTCTAGCCGTACCGTCGAAGCAGGCGGAAGCGCATTTCCTGTGGTTGCTCATTGGATTCAAGTTGCCCCTATTTAGCGGGAAGGCTGCTCCTATGATCAGTCGCTACGCAGGCTCCTGTTTGGGTTTGTTGGCTTTTATGATCACGGTCTCAGCCGGTATGGCCGTCGGCAACCCATTCGGGGTCACCATGTCACGGGCTATTTGGGCGTTGTTGGTTTTTTGCGCCCTTGGCATGGTCTTGGGGGCATGTGCTCAGAGCGTTGTTCACGAACACCATCATCACAATGAGTCGATCGCGAATGCCGCCTCCCTAGCCGAGGACGAGGGGATAAGCCAAGCATTGGCTGGGACCGCAGATGATGACGGGGAAGAATTTGAGATCGCCGAATTGGCCCAACCAGCTGCTGGTCCTGGACCACTCGATTCACTTGGCAGTGATTCGTGATGGCGCTTGTATGGCAGGCGGGCCAATGACTGCATTACGGATCTTGCAGTCGCTCGGAGGGTTTTAGTCCGTTCATGGAGGAGCGTGGATGTTGCCAACCAACGACCCCAAGGGCATGCGGCAGGTATGGGCTGAGTACAAGAAAACCAAGACGGCTGATCTTCGCAATCGCCTGATGGTCACCTACCTGCACATCGTCAAATACAATGCCGAGCGCATTGCCACCAAGTTGCCTGACGAAGTGGAAAACGATGATCTGGTGTCAGCCGGTATTTTCGGGTTGATGGATGCCATCGATGCCTACGATCTAGAGCGCGGCGTCAAATTTGAAACTTACTGCGCCCCTAGAATCCGAGGAGCAATCCTGGACGAATTGCGGGCGATGGATTGGGTTCCCCGACTGGTTCGCAGCAGGGCGAGCAAACTCGAAAAAGCAACCCGCGGACTCGAGGCGGAGATCGGACGGGCACCAACCGAAGACGAGTTGGCCAAAAGGCTTGCCCTACCGCAGCCTGAATTTGAGAAGCTAATGCGCGATGCGACGGCGGTCTCATTGGTCTCGTTGTCCCGTAAGCATTTCGAATCAGACTCAAGCCGGGATATCTGCGAAATCGACATCCTACGAGACAAGAAGGGCCGAAATCCGGTTGTTGATGTGCAAAAGAAGGACCTCAAGGAGCTGATCACCCGGGGCCTCAACCGTGCTGAACGGCTGATCCTGATCCTGTATTACTACGAAGAAATGACCATGCGCGAAATAGGGGCAACCTTAGACTTGTCTGAGTCGCGCGTCTCGCAAATGCATACATCCATTCTCTATCGACTCAAGTCGCAATTGAAAGGCCGACAGCGGGAATTGGTGCGTTGATAGATTTGGCCCCGAACTGATCCTGCGCAGCCGATCAAGTTGATGAAGGATGGATGTTCGGGCCGATATCTAGTCATGGCCCAAGACGCCCGTGCCTGTGGCGCTATGGATTTGCACGCGGACTTGGGCGCAATCCTGGGGAGGATTTTCAATGTCGGGGATTCCTTCAGACATAGCTAGCTCCAGCCTTCAGGCTGGCTTCCAAGCCCGGAACGTCGCCAAAGCGCGCGAGGCTGAGCGAGCTCAGCAGGCATCTGCTTCTGCGGATCGGACCAAGGGCATCGATGCAGCCGGCGAAACAGTTGAAACCAAGGACGAGGACGCACAGGTCTACGCCGATGCCGAGGGCACGGGCAGCCAAGGCCGCATGTTTGAGGAAGAGCTGCTCGAAGAGGATGGACCGCAGGATGACTCGGGCGATGAGCCTGATGATAACCCACACCTTGATATTCAGGCTTGAGCTATGGTTGTGTTCAGCGGCAGGGTAAGCACAGCAGAGCTGCACTAGAGAAAACTTTTTCCATCCCTCGATCAGAACCAAGAATCACCAGCTTGGTCCGAGACCGACGGTTCTGGTACGATTCTCCCACCATGGTCGATGCCCTCAAGAAAACGCCGCTGTGCGCGCTTCTCATTCTGACCGTAGTGCTCATCGCCTACGTTCCAGCCATGAAAGGTGGCTTCATCTGGGACGACGATTCCTACGTCACCGGAAACGAAACCCTGCGCACACCCGATGGATTGAGCAGAATCTGGTTCGAGATGGGGGCGATCCCCCAGTACTATCCGCTCGTCCACACCACTTTCTGGGTTGAGTACCAACTTTGGGCCGACGATGCGACTGGATACCACATCAACAACGTGTGTCTTCACGCGGTCAACGCGGTCCTTCTGCTACTGCTCTTAAGGAAACTTGGTGTTCCCTGCGCGCTATTGGCAGCCCTGATCTTCGCCGTGCATCCGGTCCATGTTGAATCCGTGGCTTGGATCACCGAGCGGAAGAACGTCTTGTCGGGAATGTTCTACCTGTTGGCTATGCTGGCCTATTTTCGGTTCGAGACAGCTGAGCAGGATGATTCAGGTGCCAAGCGACAATGGGGCGCCTACGCAGCCGCGCTGTTGCTATTCTTGTGCGCGTTGTTTAGTAAGACCGTGACCGCCACGCTGCCGGCTGCGATACTCTTGTTGATTTGGTGGGAGCGCGGGCGCATACCGCTTCGGAGCATCATGCCGCTTCTCCCGTTCTTCGCTGTCGGGATCGGCCTTGGCTTGGTGACGGTCTGGATGGAGGCCCACAACCTCGGCGGAACCGGTAAGGGAGCGACCGGCGAAGAGTGGGATTTTTCCCCCATTGACCGCGTACTGATAGCAGGCCGGGCATTGTGGTTCTACGCTGGTTCGATTGCTTGGCCTAGCAAGCTCACTTTCATTTATCCCAGATGGCAGATCGATTCCGCCGTGCTGTGGCAGTACCTTTTTCCCTTGGGCGCTGTCGCGGTGATTACGATCTTGATTGCTCTTCGGCGCAGTATAGGGCGAGGGCCATTGACGGCCATTCTCTACTCTGCCGGCACGTTGATGCCTGCGCTTGGCTTCTTCAATGTCTATCCATTTCGATACTCGTTCGTCGCCGATCATTTTCAGTATTTGGGTAGCCTGGGTTTTATCGTGTTGTTTGTTGCGACGGGATCTTGGCTGATACGGCGAATCAAAAGTTGCCCACCCTGGTTCGGCCTGGGCTTGGCTGTGATCATCCTAGGGAGTTTGGCGTCGCTGACCTGGCGGCAGGGGGATGTCTACAAGGATTTGCCTGCCCTGTGGGCCGACACCATCGCTAAGAACGACCGCTGCTGGATGGCCCATAACAACCTGGGGCTATTCATCTGCCGAGCCGGAAATCCAGCCGCCGGTATCGAACACTTTGACATGACCTTGAAGATCAAACCCGACCACGCCGGCGCCCATATCAACAAGTCGGATGCCCTGATGGCGTTGGGCAAGCCCGCCCAAGCACTCCGCCATGCGCGAGAAGCCGTAAGACTGGATCCCGACTGGGCCATCTTGCGAGCGAAACTTGGCGTGGTGTTGCTCAAGGAGGGAGAAACCGAAGAAGCTGTAACCTGCCTCAAAGGCGCCTTACAGATGCAGCCGACCGATCATATCGCCCACGGCAACATTGCACATGCGTTGAACAGCCTAGGCCGCTATGATGAAGCAATCCACCACGCTGGGGAGGCAGTAAGACTAGATCCGGCATACAGGAGCGGCTACGTCAGCCTGGGCGCTGCCCTTTTCGCGTCGCAGAAATATGCCCGAGCAGAATCCGCCTACCGCAAGGCGCTGGCTCTAAATGACCGTGATGACCGAGTACACTATGCCCTAGGCCTCACGCTAGAATCGCTCAACAAGAGGAGCGATGCGGTCGTGCAGTATCAGCAAGCACTGTTGATCAACCCCCGCGATACGGCCTCGCAAGAGCGATTGAACAGACTCTTGACCGGTTCTTGAGGCCTGGGTCGCTAGTGCAAATACCTATTTGGAGAATCGAGCCCGACCCATGCCCGAATTAGCCTATGTCAACGGAACGTTCTGCGAGTTGCACGAAGCCAAAGTGTCGGTCGAGGATCGCGGCTTTCAATTTGCCGACGGGGTGTACGAGGTACTTGTCGCCTATGATGGCAAGCCGTTTCGCCTGGCGGAACACTTGGAACGCCTGTCAATCAGCTTGGAGAGCATCGATCTATCTTTCGATCTTAAGCAGCACCGAATTGAAGAGACTATCATAGAAGGCATCGCCCGGTCCAGGTTCGATACCAGTATGGTCTATCTGCAGATTACCCGAGGGGCAGCTCCACGAAGTCTCGCCTGCCCCGAAGGGGTATCTCCGACGGTGGTGATGACCTTCAAGCCCAAGCCGGTCGTCGATCCAGACTTGCGAAGCCGGGGTCTGTCGGTGGTCACCGTACCGGAACTCCGCTGGAGCCGCTGCCACGTCAAGTCGATAGCTTTGCTGCCCAACTCGATCATCAAGAACGACGCCGTTCGTCGGGGCTATGACGACGCTATCTTCGTCGATGGCGCAAACACTGTACGCGAAGCGACCGCAGCCAATGTCTTTGCGGTGATCGATGGGATGCTAACCACACCTCCGAGCAACACGTCCATTCTGCTCGGCGTGACCCGCGGCTATATTTTGGACTGTGCGTCGATGCTGGGCCTTCAGTTTCAGGAACGGGACGTGACCCTCGAAGAGCTTGCTCGGGCTGACGAGGTCATGTTATCCAGCACGACTATTGACGTGCTGTCGGTGACCCGGCTGGACGATCAACCGGTAGCCGACGGACGACCAGGCCCGGTGGCTGGGCAGCTCTATGAGAAGATGAACACAGCCGCTGCGGGCGGAGTGGAGCAAGCCACTGGCTAAGACAGCCACCTGCATAGGTTTGGCGGGCGCATAAAAAAGGGCTTGTCGCAAGCGGCAAGCCCACGTCTGAAAAATGTAATCCGCCGCGATGCCGGTGGGAGGGGTTTTGAAGAACCAATCATTCAAAGGGGGCGACTGCCCAGCGAACCGGGCTTCCCGCCGAAGCGGGCATGTCCTCAATCGCTGCTTGCGGCTGTCTCCCGCGGTTTCTTCACTAGGTTCAAGTCAAATAGGCTCCCTGTCGAACATGACAGACCACGATCAGACTGTCCTTATTGTACCATCGACTCGGCGATAGTCGAAGCAATATCCAAGAGGAATGGTCATGTATTGTGACTGGCAAACGGCGTACCGATTGGAGGTATCATTTGACATGCCGCAGAAGAGGCAACCGAGTACCAATTGCCAGGCCATGAAGGTCCAAAGATAGCCAAGAACACAGGGCGTTGCTGCACAAGAAGTTATGCCAGGCCAACCACGGTGCGATATAGTATCTCGACGAACTAAGGAACGATCTACATGAGCAATAATCGCATCGATAGGGTCTTCTCAAGACTGAAAGCTACTGGCCGCACGGGCCTGTTGCCCTACATCACCGGGGGCTACCCCAACTTGGATGCCACCGTTGCTCTGCTACGCTCCTTGTCTTCTTGCGGTGCCTCGGTGATCGAAGTTGGCTTCCCATTCTCAGATTCCATAGCTGATGGTCCCGTGATACAGGATTCGTTCCACCGCGCCCTGTCGAATGGCCTCAAGGTTGAGCACCTGTTTGAAGCCGTCGCAACCGCCCGCCGGGATGTGGATGTTGCCTTGGTCGCCATGGTTTCTTGCTCGATCATTGATCGCATAGGCCTCAAAGAGTTTGTAGATCGAAGCGCCACAGCTGGATTCGATGGCCTCATCGTGCCGGACGTGCCTCTGGAGGAAGCGCAGCGCTTCGTTGAAGAGACTGAGCGTGTTCATCTCAAGAACATCATGTTGGTGGCTTCTTCGACCCCCCCCGATCGATCTGCCGGAATCGCCGCGATGTCGAGCGGCTTCCTCTATCAGATCGCCGTAGCGGGTACTACGGGCGAGCGGGCAAGCATCGCCAACAATCTCCCCGGGCACATAGCCCAATTGCGGTCACATTGTAATTTGCCCATCTGCGTCGGGTTCGGCATTGGCAATCCTGAACAGGTCGCCGAGGTTGCTCAGTTCGCCGATGGGGTGATCGTCGGCAGCGCCATCGTCCGCCGCATTACGCAGGCTGTCGATAAGGGATCGCCTATGGAGAAGTGGATTGAGTCAGTGACAGGGTATGTCACCCAAATGGTGGCAGCAACTTAGCACTTAGCAGGTGCATATTCGCCGACTAGGGCGAAGGCAGTCCGCAAGCCATCAATGGCCGACGAGACGATACCTCCCGCATAGCCAGCCCCCTCGCCAACGGGGTACAAGTTCTGCGTGCTGGTCGAGAGCCTGGTTTCCTTGTCTCTCAGGATGCGGACAGGAGCACTTGCCCGGGTTTCGGGCCCGGTGATGATTCCTGAATCACCAGCAAATCCTGGCATCCGCTTATCGAGCAATCTTAGGCCCTTTTCTAGGGCGGATGACACTTCGGCGGGAATGCACTCCCGGATGTCGCACCATTGGCCACCCAGTGGAAAACTCGTTTCAAGTTTTCCACTAGATAGCTTGCCCGCCAAGAAATCCGACGCCCGATGGCAGGGTACTTTGTAGGATCCTCCGGTCAATTTGAAGGCAGCCTCTTCCCATTTCTGTTGATAGTCTAATCCCGCCAGCGGATCGTCTCCGATCAACTCCGGCGTGATGGTCACCACCAGTCCAGCGTTGGCGAATGGCCCGTCGCGTTTGGATTTGCTCGCCCCGTTGGTTGAGATTTGACCGACTGATTCGTTGGAGGGCAGGATCGTCCCTCCCGGGCACATGCAGAAGCTAAATAGATCGCCCAGGTCTCCCGCCACGTTCTTGGCCACCAATTTGTAGTCGGCTGGAGGGAGGCGGTCGTGATTCGCGCAGGCGCCGTACTGCCATTTGGAAACCATCGCCTGGGGATGCTCAATCCGAACACCTAGCTGGAAGGGCTTGGCTGCTAGGGCAACGTCATGGGCTGCCAGCATCCGCAGTGTGTCTCGGGCGGAGTGGCCAATAGCGAGAATGACAGGTCCGACAGATTCCCACTGGTCGTTCACCTGGATCGCGGTGAGCACGCCGTCTGCGATTCGGAGATCATCGAGGCAGGCGTCGAAGCGGATTTCGCCGCCGAGTTCTTCGATGTGTTCGCGGATGTGCCGACAAATCGTTGGCAACTTCTCGCTGCCAACGTGCGGCTTGGCATCGACCAAGATGTTCGGATCGGCCCCGTGATCACAGAACGTCTTGAGGACCGAATGGACCAGCGGGTCTGACACGCGCGTATAAAGTTTGCCGTCGCTGTAGGTGCCCGCTCCACCTTCGCCAAAGAGCAGGTTGCTGGCTGGGTTGAAGATCCCCTCTTGATAATATTTCTTGAGCACGTCGAGGTGTCTGCGGCTGACATCTCTGCCTCGTTCGTACACGATCGGCTGATAGCCCATCTGGGCCAATTTCAGGGCGGCGAACATGCCGGCAGGTCCAAATCCTATCACGACGGGCCTGTGCGGCAGGGGGGTGTTGCCTGGCTCGGGATCGACTGGTCTCCGGCGGTGAAGCACAGTCACTTGCGGCATGCGGCTCTTCCGGAGGAGTGCTTTCTCGGCGCTGACCCCACCCGTCAAATCCAGCTCAAGATGATACACGTAGTGGATATCCGCCTCATCACGGGCATCGAGCGATCGGCGTTGGGGTTTGCATCGCTTGATGGCCTCAGCTGGGATGCGCAGCTTCTGGGCTGCCCGGGCAGCCAATGCCTCTTCGGGTTCCTCAAGGCCCAATCGGATATTTCTCAGCAGCAAAGTCATAGCCCCTCACCATAAGGCCACGACGGCAGGCATGCCAGCCCAGAACTTTTTGCGGGCGTTTTTTTTGCTCAAGGCTGGGTGACTCCTATAATCGTTCCAGGGTGTGGCCGATACGTGATCAGAATCCGCAAAACGGGCCGCTGGTTCGATAGCAGGTAGGTTCTTTGATGATGAGCGAACGAAATGAGTGATGAATTCACCCTGGGGCGGCGCCTGCCAGAACTCGTCGAAACCATGGTCGAGAGCTATGAGCGGCACCCCAATTGTCGCCACATCGATCGCGCCTACCTCCCGGCCAAGCGGGCGGTTGAGGAGCTTATTCAGCGGCTGCTGGAGCTGGTCTATCCAGGTTTCTTTGGGCGACAGGATCTCACCCAGCACAACGTCAGCTACCACGTCGGTGAACTGCTTCCCCGCATCGGGTACTTGGCCAACCAGCAAATCTTCAAATCGATTTGCTACATGAACGAGATCGAGGGAAAAGATGATGACGACGCCTGTCGCAAACATGCCGGCGGCGTGGCTGAGGAGTTCCTCGCCAATTTGGTCGCGATCCGCAAGAAGCTCGATGGTGATGTGCAGGCTGCCTTCGAAGGGGATCCCGCAGCAGTGAATTGCGACGAAGTGATCTTGGCTTATCCAGGCCTCTTGGCGGTCTCGGTACATCGGTTCGCCCATGTGCTCTACAAGCTCGGCGTGCCGTTGATGGCCCGAATTCTCAGTGAATGGGCCCATCGAAAAACCGGTATCGATATCCATCCCGGCGCACGGATAGGCGGAAATTTTTTCATCGACCACGGCACCGGAGTGGTCATCGGAGAGACGACCGACATCGGCGATGGCGTGAAGATCTATCAGGGCGTAACCCTGGGCGCCCTCTCCTTTCCCAAGGACGAACGTGGCCGCCTCATCCGCGGCTACAAACGCCATCCAACCGTCGAAGACAACGTGACCCTCTATGCCAACGCCATCATCCTTGGCGGCGACACGGTGATTGGCCGCGATTCGGTCATCGGCGGTTCGGTATTTGTTACCAGTTCAGTTCCGCCCTACTCAACGGTCACCATCAAGCCCCCAGAATTGAAAATCAAAGACCGCCCACAGGAACCTGGGTCTACTGCCGCGCTGCCTGATTATCATATCTGACCTGGGAGCCGCTTAGCGGATTGTCTTACTGCCTGATTTGCCACGGAGCACACAGAGATCACCGAGAACGGCCAAGCACCTTCTGAACGAGGCTGCGTTGGTTGGACCGATTCCTTCCTGCGGCAACCCTGCATTCTTGATTGATTAGGCTATCGCGTTTGAGCCAATGCGCTGTGCTCTCTGCGGCAAAATTGCCGTTAGAGGGTTGGTTGCATTCTTCCGAAGGCGATGACCTCGTTCATGCTGCCGCTGCGGAATCCCTTTAGATCTAATGCGACGTAGCTGTAGCCCGCCTTGCTGAAGTGTTCGACTATCCGATTGCGGACTTTGGCCTCGGTCAATTCGATGATTTGGTCGACTGGCACTTCGATGCGGGCGATGTTGTCGTGGTGGCGCACGCGGCATTCATTGAACCCCAATTCGTGGAGCAGTGCTTCGCAGGATTCGATGCGGCGGAGTTTCTCAGGGGTGATCTGTTCGCCATATTGGACGCGGCTAGAGAGACAGGGGCTGGCTGGTTTGTCGAACGTGGGTAGGTTTAGGTGCGCAGAGAGCGCTCGAACATCTGCCTTAGTCAGGCCTGCTTCTGCGGCTGGGCAGCGAACCGCGTGCTCGGTTGCGGCGGTAATGCCAGGCCGAAAATCGCCAAGATCATCAACGTTAATGCCGTTTACAATAGTGGCTATGCCCTGTTCGTGGATGAAATCCGCCATGGCATCGTAGAGGGTGGTCTTGCAAAAATAACAACGGTTGTTCGGGTTGGCTGTGTAGCTGTCGTTGCTGAATTCATCAGTTTCCAGAATGACGTGTGAGGCGCCCAGGGAATTGGCCAACTTGATCGCTGCGTCGAACTCAGCCCGTGCCAAGCTGTCGCTGTTGCCCGTGACAGCGGTCACCTTTTCGATGCCCAAGACGTCAAGAGCGATCTTGAGGATCAGCGTAGAATCAACGCCAGCGCTAAAGGCAACAGCTACGCTCTCCAGCGATCGCATGATCTCGCCGAGGCGGTCAAATTTTTCTTGCAGCGTTTCATTCAACATTGGGTTGGCACCGATGCTAGATCCAAGCAAGGATGATACCGACTGCCGATCTAGCGTCCAGCTTTTCGGCCACACGTGCCGCACCAACTGGTGACGCCTTTGTTGCGCAATCTAGGCCCGGCGGGCAGGGCTGATCTGGATTTCAGCGGGATGGCTGCTCCCGGTAGCAGGCCCACCGATTCGCTCAGCAGCGAAGGCGAGTTTTGGTTGCCCAGTGGCAAAATGGTGCCAGAGAGCGGGGCGATCTTGAAATCTTGGTCTGCCAAGAAAGTGTCCGGCGGCGAGACGGCATCCATCAGAGCGATTTCGTCATCGACATGATTCAAGCCCATCAGATGCCCTAGTTCGTGCGAGGCGATGTTTCCGATGGCGATGCCCAGTTGCTCAGTCGTTGGCGTCGAAGTGAATTGGTCGGGGCTGAAAGACTCGGTGAAGATGATGGCGGTATCCATGAGGTTGGCGTTGAAATGGTCGATGGCTTCGGCGATCCCAAACGCCCGTGAACTGCGGCTGCCCATCATGATGGTGGCAAATTCTGCCCCAGCGGGGATTTGATCGACATCGGTGAAGAACTCGACTTCGTATTCGTTAAAGTTTTCGCGGGCGGCGTCCAGGATGGCCGCGATCATCGGTTCATCTTCACCGGCATAGATGCGGTTGATTGCGCCTGCGTCGAACGGATCCACAAACTTCCGCAGCAGGTTATCTGGTTCGACTTCGCCACCCTCGAAATTGAGCAACACATATTGGGTCTTGGTATCAGGCACGGTATTGCCAGCGAAGACTTGAATGGTGACCGCGTAGTCGCCAACCGACGGACTGCTGCCTGCGAAGGCAGAACGGCCGACGGCCAGGAAGTAGGCGCCGCCTGAGTGGCGTGCGGTCTGCTCCAGGAAGGGATCGAATAGGTCAGCGTCCAAATTCCGGTCGTCGTTGTCCATGAAGAGATTGAAGTCTTGGTCGTATAGGACGGCCACCAAGTCCAGTTCTGGAGTGGTGGCTTCAATATCGGCAACGATTCGGTCACCGACGCTAATCGGCCCAATGTCGTAGACGTCCACATCGTCTTGGTTGTCGATGGTTGCGCTGACGCGGGAGGTCGTGGCAGTAGTAAAGGTGGCCTTCTCCGCATCGGCGAACGAATCGTTGGGTTCGTTTTCGGCCGATGCACTTGGACCACTGGATCCGCCGCCGCTTGGGGCGGAAGTTCCGCAACCCCAGAGCAATCCCGAGAGTAACATTGTCGCCGGCGCCGAAATAGCCACCAACCAGGATCGATTCGCTGCCATGGGCATCATGTTCATCACTCGTCCAAAAGCTAAGGAAAGTTTGTCATTACCGCGCCGCGACTCGCCTCGTGCACGGTCAGGGTATGCTCGCCTCGAAGCCGCCGTCCATTGTTGGCCCGCATAAAGTGGCGGTCAAGCGATGCATTCTTGCCAGTAGTATCGGCAGAACGGCTGTGGTGAATAAAGCCAGGCCAAGGCACCGATGGCACCTATGGTGACGTTGGAGTCGCCGCAGTGCCGTCCTGGAGCGATTGCCCCGCCGGTTGTGAGCTTGACGATTCGGGTTCCAGACCGAGCAAGTCCCTCAATTCTGCGCCCAATTGAACCAAATCGGTGCTTTCTGGATGGGCTTGGATCGCCTCACGCGCAATGAAGGCGAGGACCATGCGCATATCTGCACCTGCATTCAGTGATTCCCGGAGAACCGTCACCAACTCAGCTTCTTCCCACGCAGCCTCGTAGGCGGGGTTCATTTGAAGTGATCGTTCAAGCCACCTGGAGACTCGATCATTGTGGCCGGCCGAATCGCGCTGCAGGAATCCATGCAGCAGCCTGGAATACCGGGCCCCCAATTCAGCGGCGATGATCTCATCGGCCACCGTAGGCGAACCTTGCCGTAGCAACTTTGCGGCGTTTTCCTGTTGATCAGAAGCCAAGAAGTAAGTCACCATCCGGGATTGAACACCCGCAACGATTCGCCGGCCCAGTTCGGATTGCGGGGCGAGCTCCAAGGCCCGATGAGCGGCGCCAATAGCATCGGAAGGATCAGCCATGTCGGCGAAGAAACTGGAATCAGCCAGCTCGGCGTAGCAGGCTGCTGCCCCGACCGGCGCGTCCTCCCATATTTTGTCATACAACTGCGTGGCGAATTGAAGTTCCATCCGGGCTAACTTTGGCAGGTTGCGCGAGAATAGGATCACTGCCGAAAGCCGAAGTTTCTCAGGCATCCAAGGATCCAGCCATTCTTCAGCGGATTGTTCGGCGCTGGTTGCGCCAAACTGTGCACGAATAGGACTGAATTTGGCATCGAAATCTTCTTGGCTGGCGAGCGAGCTTAGCAGTTGGAGGTATTGTTCTGGGATCGGATTATGTCGTAGCGGCCTAGCCAGCACGTCGAGCTGGGCGTTGAGGATGTCTTCCCCATCCAACTTTGTCACATAAGAAGCAGCCAGCAACGGATCATACGGGCGACGATTGATTTCCCGCTCAAGCGCGCTGGCGGCGGCGGCCAGCTTGGCCCGAACATCATCATTATGGCCGCCGACCTGGTCGAACGACGCCAGCATCTCGTAGAACCTAGATTCGAGCACACCGGAATTCCAGGCTGATGGCGATATCTTGAGTAGCTGACCAACCTCATTCAAGCCGGCCTGAATCACGGCTACGCATTGCTGCTGGTTGCGGTCGGCGAGAACAATCAGACGCTCATCCGGCGGGTCCACTTCAAATGCTTGGCGGGCTTGTCGGAATGCCTCAGATTGAAAACTGCGGGCGATCTCCGCGTAGGTCGCGCAAAGCTGGCCCGACGCCGACAGCCGATCATGCGGATTGAGATAGTCTAGCTGCGCCCGTCGGGTAAGGTTCAGCGCTTTGTCCCAATCGAGTTGGCCAATGGCTTCTGGCACCTGAGCGGTTGCTCGGGCTGCCCCAAAATCCTTGGCCGAAAACATGGCCGCCGACCCCGCCACCGCCAACCCAACCACAGCTACCCCGAGTCGCGGCAGCCGTCCAGCTTCGGCGCTCAAAATCCAAGCAGTCTTGGCCGAGGCTGACATCGCCCATATTAACCCGATGACCGCATAGTAAACCGTTGGTAGGCCGGGCAGGCGCAGGCCTACATTGGCCGACTCTTCCACAATTAACGCGACCAAGGAGGCAAGTAAGGCGATCAGAACCCAGCGCAGCCATACCGTCGGCAGCAGCGGCAAAGCCTTCATGCCCGCCCACAGCGTCATAGCCAAGGCGGCCATGATTAGGACGAGGCCAACCGAGCCCAGGTCGCACCAGATCTCAAGCCATTCGTTGTGGGCGTGGGCAATTCGCGCATTGAGCGCCTGCGGGTCGGCCAAGACATCCTCGCCCGCCGCTAGGGCATCAGCGTGCAAGGCGTAGTAACCCTGCCCGCCTCCGACCAGAGGTGCTTCAACACCCAAGTCCAATGCATAAGACCAAGCAAGCAGCCGAACCCGAATGGTGGAACTTCGTCCCGTCGCCGAGAAGGTGTCGCGCGTGCCCAGGAAGAAGAATGTGGCGGCTACCAGCGAGAAGACAAGCATTCCACCGACGATTTTCTTAGTCCTTCCACCAGAAGCGAAGAATGCCATGGCTCCCAGACCTACCACCAAACCAATGAACGGGCCGCGAGATTGGGTCAGATAAAAGGCAATCGCCATGATGGCTACTGCGATCAGGGCGACGAGTCCTGGCACCAACCGAGCGGTGTTCTTCTGTTTGAGCGAGGATTCAATACTGCCAGCCACAAGTCCAAACCCGATTAGGATGCCGGGGATCAAGCAGGCGGCTAGGAAGAGTGGATTGCCCAAGGGGTAGGATGCTCTCAGCGTCGAGTTCCGCTCAGCGTAGTAGGCGATGGCCATGATTGCCGTTAGCGTTAGAACAGCGACCAATCCAACCGCGGCAGCACCGCCTGCTTTTCGATTCAGCCCAAACCCCAGCGCGTACGACCAAGCCAGTTGGATTCCAAGCAATACCGATGCCCCCAGAGCGATACTCGGCGTGTCAGACCACAGGCTGCTGAGGGAGGAGAAGCCGAGAAATGCAACCATCAACAACTGGGCGGCTGCGAGGATGGGGATGTGCTTCTTCCCGCCTTGGGCTTGGTGCGACGTGTCGGTGCCGGCTGCCTCTTCAGTTGTGATGTCGTCCGTAGACTGTTCGTCGCCGCTATGGGATCGTAATCCTAATGAACAGGCCAGAGCGAACAAAGCCAAGCTGGTTCCAAGACCCAGGGACAATGCTTTGACGGCGATGCCCTTGGCTGTCGTTTGGCTAAAGTCTAGATTGAGGACCGTAACCACCGCGCGGAGAGCTGAGTCAGGCCCCCATTCCACGGCGCCGTCATGAAGGATGCTGCGATGAGGGCCACTAGTTAGCAAACAACTGGCTGCTAAGGTAGCACAGCCAATGCACACCACGACGACGTGCAACGGGCGAATCTGATCTGCATCAGTTATACGAACGACTTTCATGGGCATCGGCTCAGGCGTGCAGCATTTCCTCTATGGTTGATACGTCTTGTGTACACATGGGTTCAGCCCGCGGTTACGGATTCGGCTGGTCTGCATGCCATTCGATGTCTGGTACTTTTAGCTGGGCATTAACCCACCTTGCCCAAGCAAACAGCAAGTCGCTCAGCCTGTTGACATAAATCAGCGGCACGTCGTTTTCGCTCTCTGTGCCGCAGAGGCTGACCATCTCACGCTCGACTCGCCGACAAACCGTGCGGGCTAGGTGCAGGCGGGCGGCAGCTTCGCTTCCACCGGGGAGGACGAAGCTCTTAAGAGCAGTCGTGGCTGAGCAGGCTTGGTCGATCCATCCTTCCAGCTGGGCGATGTCTTGCTCAACGATCACCGGCCTCGTCGTACGTGCGTCGGGGTCCGCCAGCTGCGCCCCTAGCACAAACAGTCGATCCTGAATTCTGCGGATATTTTCAACGAGAACGGAATCGTCACATGCACAAATCGCCCAGCCGATGGTAGCGTTGAGTTCATCGACTTGGCCATAAGCAGCCACGCGGCCATCGTTCTTGGCGACCCGTTGCCCGTTTAGCAACTGAGTTAGCCCTTTGTCGCCCTGTTTGGTGTAAAGCTTCATCTCAAGATCATCCATCGCGAGACCCGTTGCGACACGCAGCCATTATAGCGCGTTGTGTGTAGTCAACAATGCGGCGGACAAAGCGGCGATGGCAGACCGTGAGGCGGGTCAATGTTTGAAGTGCCGTGTACCGGTGAAGATCATAGCCACATTGTGTTCATTGCAGGCGTCGATCACTTCCTGGTCGCGCTTGCTGCCACCGGGCTGAATGATGGCTGTGACCCCGGCGTTGATCAGCATCTCTGGTCCATCGCGAAAGGGGAAGAATGCATCCGAGGCAGCCACCGATCCTTTGAGCTTATCAGCATGTCCATTCTCCTCAGCCAACCAAGCCGCAATCCGGCAACTCATCACCCGAGACATCTGCCCAGCCCCATTACCCATCAGCATGCCATCCTTGCAGATTGTGATGGCGTTGCTCTTGGTATGCTTGCAGATAAGCCAAGCGAGGCGCAAATCGGCGAGTTCTTGGTCCGTGGGGGGGCGACTGGTGGCAACATTCCACTGGTCTTCATTGAGGCCGACCAAGTCCCGGGTTTGGGCGAGCATGCCGCCGGCGATGCACTTGTATTCAAGGCCTTGTTGATCTTCCAGCCTCCGCATCTCGCCGACGGGCAGCAGCCGAACCCGCTCGCCCCATTTTTTGGCGGTTCGGATTGTCGTCACAGCTTGCTCGTCAAATGATGGCGCAACCCACACCTCGACAAAGAAGCCGCCCGCGCCTGCCTCTTTGCCGTAGGTTCCAAATGTACCCATGACCAGCTCGGCAAACGCTTGAGTGATCTTGAAGTCGCAGGCCAATATGCTACCCATAGCGGCGTTTGGATCACCGAGGTAGGCTTGGCGGTAGGACTCTGCGGGGTCTTTGGCTACGCCAACACCACATGCATTCGTGTGCTTGATGAATACGCAAACGCTATCAGTTTGCGAACCTGGCTGTTTTGTGGCACCGGCATCTTGCCGGTGCTGCAAACTTGATGCATTGTTCAGCTCTGAACAGAGACTCAGGGCTGCGTTGGCATCAACGTAGTTGTTGAATGAGATTTCCGTCGTGGCATGGAAGGCCTGCGCATGCCAATCTTCGAGCGATGTTTCATTAGGATATGTGAGCAGACTCGAGGACTGATGCGGGTTTTCTCCGTATCGCAGGTGAGCTATCATCTCAAGAAAGAGCGATTGGAACCCCATCTGCCCAGATTCGTGAGTCGTCAACCACCTCACTATCGCCGCATCGTAAGCACATGTATTTGCAAAAGCATCAATTCCGCCTCGGTTCAAGGCGAACAGTCGAAATTTCTCTGTTCCCCAGTCGTGCAGTTCAGCGAGGTTACTCTCGTAGTTTTCCGGTTTGGTGACTGCCCAGACATGCTGATGATTCTTCGCCGCTGCCCTAAGCATGCAAGGCCCGCCTATGTCGATCATTTCTATGGCTTGCTCGAAAGTGCAGTCGGGCTGGGCTATTGTTTTCTCGAATGGGTAGAGGTTGACCACCACCATGTCGATGGGCTTGATGCCTTGGTCAGCCAACTGCTTCATGTGCTCGGGGTTGTCCCGGTCAGCTAGGATGCCGGCGTGGATTTTGGGGTGCAGCGTCTTGACCCGCCCGTCGAGCATCTCGGGGAAGCCGGTAACCTCCTCGACCAACGTGACGGGAATGCCATTCTCTTTCAACAGAGAAGCAGTCCCTCCGGTGGAGATGATTTCGATACCAAATTCGCCGTGCAGGCTGCTGGCGAACTTGACGATTCCGGTCTTGTCGTAAACGCTGATCAATGCGCGACGGATTTTCGCTTCGGACATGTTCATCCCGGTTGCAAGTCGGTTGCAAGTCATTGAAGCCCGCACGGCGGGCTTGGCTTTACTTCTGGTTCTCGCTCTTAAGGATATCGATCTTGGTGAATCTCGTAGGCTCGTCACTGGTTTGCACCGGCGGAAGTTCTTCGCCTGCGTTATTCGCATTCCGGTTGGCCCGCGCCGCAGATAGGGCAGCCAAGGTAACCGGAGGCACATCTTCAGCTCGGACGCACACCACTTGATTCTGCTTCGAGACAAGGTACATGGCTTCGCTGCCAGCGTTGGCAGTTGCCAAGCTCAAGTCCCGAAGAGGCAGCGCTCGGATTACCGAACCCGAGTCATTGTCCAGCCACAGAATTTGTTCGCCATTGGCAGCAAGGGCAAACACCCGGTCTGCCTTTCTGGCGACGAAAGGACCAGCCTTAGCCTGAGCCCAAGTCATATCTCCAGAGTCGATGTCTACTGCGAACAGCCCGGCAGATCCACAATCCTGATAAAGCGTTCTGCCAGCGATCACTGGGGCTTCTTTCAGGGGGACGGGCAGCTGTCGCCCCCAGCGGATGCTGCCATCATCTGGGGCAAGGCGATAAACCGTGCGTTGCCTAGCCGCGACATAGATGCCGCTCTCGTGAGACAGCAACGCAGCCTCAGTGCCCCCGGCGATGTTGGTCTTCCAGTGCAAGAATCGTGCAGAATCGAACCCGTAGACATGCCCGGTGCTGTCGGCTGCGACGAGTGCTTGACCGTCGAAGAGGGGGGTTGAGCGGATAGGCCCGCCTAAGAGCACCCGCCAATACTGAATCGGTTTCCCATTGTGACGAGCTTGGGTCCAGTCCAGGCAGTAGAAGTGTCCATCGGTACTGCCCATATAGAGGTAGTCGCCATCACCCGTTGCAGGGCTCCCATGGGCAAAGGGCAAGCGGAACTCAGCAACGCCTAGGCCCGTCCCAGCCTCCAAAACATGAACCGCATTGGTGCTGACAAAGGCCACCAGCGCCTGGCCATCCGATGTCCGGAGGTGCGTCGGTGGAAAGAACCGGTAACGCCCCTCGTTCAAATTCTGGGCCCAGAGGGCAAGCCCGGTTTCGGCATGAATGCACGCGGCGCTACCTTGCACCGTCCAGACGTAGAGGAATTCGTCCAGCAGGTTCATCCCCGCCGCCTGTTCGCCGACGGGCAGAGGCAGCTCAGACTGCCAGTGTCGGCGCATCCCCACAGCTTGAAGATCAGAGTCCAACAGCATTGCTGCCGAGTCGGCCGGCGGGGCACTCAGTTGCAGGGACAGGGCAATGGCAATTTGGGATACGAGCGTCACAGTGGTTTCTCCTCCGACAAGTCCAGCTCAAGTGCCGGGATTGCCGGCATCAGGTTGTACCGCGCAGACGGCAGCCGTAGCGGTGTTCCCATTCCTCCAATTCACCGATCAACCTCAGATGCAGATCGATGATGGATTGTGTTCGCGGTGTCTCCGGGACCGTGTCGAACACATGGGGCTTCGATTGCCGCCTCGCATTCAAGTCGACGCGGAAATCCTCCCAACTGCCCTCGTACAAGACATCTCTCAGGTCGATCAGCATGCGCTGCTCATCGGTCAACGGCGGCTGATCTCCGGGCGATGGGCCAGGCGGAGAAATCGGGCTGCTTGGCTGGTCCGACACGGGGCACCTCATTCGCGCTGTTGCCGTCGGCTGACTCGCTCATTGAATGCCAACTGTCCGGGAGCGTCAAGCTTGTCTCCAGGCTCGGGCATTTATGGGGGGGTGCTTGCTAAGGCGGGGAGGCTATGTTAGCGTCTCGACGTGTAATCGGCCCTAGTTGACTTGGCCCATAGGCAAGCGCACCTGGGGCTATCAGCTACAACCCATACGTGAAACCAGGAGTTGACCGCATGAGTCGCGTTGCCCAGATTCTTCAAGTTCGGTTGCAGTCCTTCAGGCCCCATACGATCCTCGCTGCCTTGCTACCGCTCTTTGCACTCGGCGGATGCTCAGCCTGGGTGCCTGGCGTCGAAGTGCGCTGGTACACGCCGTCGCAGGACGGAGCTGTGGCTGAACACGCTGAGAACATGGATTCCTGGGTGCGAATCACGACCTCCAACTTCACACCCGAAACGGCGGGACGTTTGACGGTCGAGGGTGGCAAGAGTGGTGCCGAGCAGAAGCTCGATTTCACGAACCACGGCGCATACGATGGCAGCTACACCGTCTCCACCTTCCACCCGGGCGAGTATGAGTTTGAGTACCTCGTCCCCCACACGCAAAAACTTGTATACGGTGAGATGAAGGTCTATGGGCCGGGCAGCTTGCGTGCTCGTAACTTCATACATCGTGTTTCGCTGTTGGTAGATCCGACTTCAGGTGCCGCCGGGGGTGGCCAAGCGTCAATTCTGACTGACGATGACCTGCATCGCGTCCAGATGGGGGACATGGTTACCAAAGTAGTATTCGTGGCCAACCTTCAAGCGGTCGATGGCCGCATCGCCATGATCGACCGCGAGATTCGTCAGCTAGTCGATGAGGAAGCGCGGCTGGCGGGCCAGGAAGAGTACTGGGCAACAAGGTTGGCTGATCGTCGTCGCAACGCGTTCTATGGCGGCGACTACGGCGACGACATCCCCGGGATCCACCTTGCCCTAGCCCAGTCGGTCATGGGCCCAGAAGCGTATCATTGGAAACGGTTCAGCGAAGCAGACGACGAGATGCGAACTTACCAGGAGAAGCGCGCACAGCTCCGTTTGCCGGTCGAGCGTCTCCGCGAAGAAAGAAGCGCTCTCCGCGGATTGCTCAGCTCTGTCCGGGTGCTGCACCGCGATGGCGATTTGATCATCGCATCACCAGAGATGATCAGGCGATACCGTGACGCCACGCACGAGGTGACCACGGCACGACACACCCTTCATGGCCCCGAGATGGGACTCGACGCCCCGTATTGGTTTAGCGAGATTGCCCACACGTTGCATTGGCCACACTTGTTTAGCTGGCTGGGCATCTATCCACGGTTGATCGATACCAACAACCGCATGGAGACCGAGAAAGAGAGAATCGGCGAGTTGCTCCTGGTTATGCGGATCGGACCGCGACAGCCCTACAGGCTGCGCTAGCCGGCGCATTCCATACCCTGTCTTCCCTAGCTTCCAAAGATGAAGGGCTAGACGGACACTCAAACTAACGCCAAAGGCTCCCGATAACCTGCAAAGTTGTCGGGGGCCTTTTCTTGTAGCATCGCCTGCCGGGGGAGCAGTTGAATCTTGGTCCTAGATCTATAACTCCATGTTTGCAAATATGTTAGCTTCGATTCGCCTGCCCGTGGTAGGGCGGGCTGAAACCGACTCATCAGCCTGGTCAGGCAATAAGGACGTGTTAGGATTCTGAATCCGGGCAGAAAACCGCTTACGGAATGGTCACCAAATGGCTATACTGGGCGGGTAAGGAAGCCACGGAGCGAGGACGGCTGACGTCGTCCTGCGGAAGAAGCAGTTTCCAAGGACAGATCGGAGGGCCAGGGGTGCGCCGGGGAAATGTGCGCCGTTGGCCGGTGAGCTAATTCTTCCCGCCCGTTCTTTCGGAGGAGGGCAGATATATGCGCAGCGGGTACGGGAGCGCCGCCCGATGCGCCTGAGCTTGTGTTTGACGGATACCATGTGAGGTAACGGCGCTAATTAGGACGTCCGGTCGGTCACGCGATTTGTGGACGGCGTTGTTCAACTTTGTTTTGGAGTGGACAAGAACGATGAAAAGACGGTTTTTAGGAACGATGGCGGTCGCTGTCGCAGGATGGATGGTTACTTCCGTCCAGGCACAGATCACGATCAACGAGATTCGGATCGATCAAAGCAGTACGGACAACGACGAGTATTTCGAGTTGGCAGGCCCGGCGAGTGCATCACTCGACGGGCTTACTTATGTGGTGATCGGTGACGGCGCTGGTGCCAGCGGCACAATTGAAGCCGCGATCGATCTGACAGGCTTGACCATCAACGGAACAGGCTATTTTCTGGCCGCTGAAGGCACTTTCCCGACGGCTGTGCCGGGGACGCCTCCCGCCGCTGACTTGGTAGTCGATTTGCCGTTTGAGAACAGCGACAACGTCACGCACCTGCTCGTGCAAGGCTTCACCGGCTTGGTGGCTGATGACCTGGATCTGGACGACAACTGCGTCCTGGATACTGAGCCTTGGGCAGCCATCGTCGATATGGTTGCTATCCTTGAGGACGTGAATGGTGCAGGTGTTCCTCCCGCAGCAACGGAATGTCACTATGGCGGAGGCGGCACCACATTTGGCGGCCCCACAGTTGGCCCGGATGGCACTTTTGTGCCGGGTCACGTCTTCCGCTTGCCGGACGGCAGCGGCAGCTGGCAAATCGGCATATTTGATCCCGTCACTGGAGTTGACACGCCGGGTGAGGAAAACAAAGACCTCACCGTTTCTTCGGGCGTAACCTTGGCTGCTAAGGGCGTCTCTGCTCTGCCAATCGACCTGGTCGCTGACGGTGGCGCGCCTGCTCTAGTTTTCGTCATTGAGGCAGCCTTGGGTGCTGGCGAAGGGACTCTGACTGACGGCAATGGCGTGATGGCTGGCCCATTCCCGCAGGATGTGGTGGGAAGCCTCACCTACGACCCCCCCAACGCTACCTATACCGGCATGGTTGAGGTCTCCTTCAGCGTCCGGGACGCCAACAGCGCTGTCGCTGGCCCTGAGACTCAGTTCATCGCCATCCAAGATGACACGGTGGCTATCAGCGAGATTATGCACTTCCCAACTGGCGTCGGTGCAACTGAGGCCATCTTCGAGTTCGTCGAGGTTTACAATTACAGCGCTTCGCCTGTCTCTCTCTGGGGATTGGGCGGCAACCTCTTCACTGCGGCAGCGACGGGCAACTTGATTGGCCGTTCCATCCCAGCTGGCAGCTTCAAGATCTTCGCCCCGTCGAACGGCGGCGTGAATGACGAAGCCTTCCGCTGCGAATGGGCCTTGGCTGAGTCCGACATCATCCGCGTTGACACTTTGACGTGGCAGGGCATCCGGGCTGACGCCTCCCTGGTAGCCTTGTTCGAGGACACGGGTGGTACGCCGGGCCTGATCGATGTGGTTCACGTTAATCACCCGGACACCGCTTGGGTCGATTTCAACTTGGGCACAGACGTTGGGCACTCCATCAGCGTGACCACCTCGCTCCTGCTTGGGCAAACGCTGGACTCCGCTACCAACGATGCGGTATTTGTCTTCACGATTCCGTGGGGCATTAAGGGTTTGGCCATCGACGGGTATGACGATGAAAGTCTCCAAATCGGTGCGTCGGGCGTGCAGTTTGGAAACCCCGGCTGGGTGCCAACGCTCAACACCGGCTTTACGCCAGGTACAGCCTGTACGATCGGCGAATGTTGTTTGCCGAGCGGTGCCTGCGCTGAGTTGCTAGAGCTTGACTGCACGACCAACAACTGCGGTTCGTTCGTCCCAGTCGATGGCGACTGTGCGACCAGCCCGCCGGTTTGCAGCACTCCTATCGGCTCTTGTTGTACGGCTGGCGGCGATTGCTTCGAGATCACTCAATGCGAATGTGATCAGCTTGGCGGGACGTACAATGGCGACGCCACTACCTGTGGCCTCGGAACCTGCCCGGTGACAACCGGCGTTATCTTTAATGAAATCGATTACGACAACCCGGGTACCGATAACGATGAGTTTGTTGAGTTGCTTGGCCCGAACGGCACGGACCTGACCGGTTGGAACCTCGACTTCTACGAGGGAAGCACCGGGTTGGTTAACCTGACGGTCACCCTCTCTGGAACCATCACCAATGACCGCTTCTTCGTGCTCGGTTCCTCAACCGTGCCCAACACCGATCAACTCTTCGGCCTC
>JAJDDP010000220.1 GCA_029260235.1 Phycisphaerae bacterium
GATTGAGCCGAAGCCCAGATATGCGCTTCATTTCCCGCTTCCTTTCCTCTTCCAGTCTGTGCCAACACCCTCGTGGCACAGCACAAAAAAAGAGACTGCCCGCCACCAATCGTGGCCAGCCGTCTCTCTTGCTCCCTTACAACACCGAAGCGCGGCCTCCCAACCACGTCCGGACGCAGGTCGCGCACTCACGCCGCGTCTGCAACCGCCAATTTACCGGAACATGCCCCCCTGGGTCAAGTGTTTTGTCAGATCGCCTTGCAACGATGGTTATCCGCTCTCACGCTCGGGAAATCCCAGCCAACGATGCAGGTGCCTCGGCGAGGCCCCAGGAACCTTAATGCTTGTGAATACATGAGTTATACCGCCTGGTCCATGCCAGCAAGAACGCTTCAGCGACTTCTGTTAGCTATCAGCGATGATCCAAGATTTCGATTGCCTCAAGGGCCTTGCCCTCGAGAAATTCCAGAGATGCTCCGCCGCCGGTTGAAATATGGCTCATCGACTCAGAAAGCCCAGCCGCTTCCACTGCGGCTGCGCTATCGCCACCTCCCACGACAGTCACTGCCCCCTTTCCGGTGGCTTTGGCCATCGCCTCGGCTATGGCCATGGTGCCTATTTCGAAGGGAGGGGTCTCGAATACGCCCATTGGCCCGTTCCAAACGACGGTCTTGGCAGCCAGCACTTCTTTGCGGTAGACCTCGATGGTCTTGGGACCAATGTCTAACCCCATCAGGCCGTCGGGGATGTCCGAGCCGCTTAACTCCGTATCAATGCCCGGCTTGATATCGGACGCTACGACAGAATCGACCGGGAGCCAAAGCTTGTCACTGGCCAAGTCGATCAGCTGTCTTGCCACATCGAGCTTGTCTTTCTCGACCAAACTGCTACCGATCCGGTGTCCCTTAGCTGCGAGGAAGGTGTAGCTCATCGCACCGCCGATGAGCAATCGATCACATTTTTGTAGCAAACTTTGGATGACGCCGATTTTGTCAGAGACTTTAGCACCACCCAAAATAGCCAAGAACGGCCTTTGCGGATCCCGCACGGCTGAGCCAAGAAACTCGAGTTCCTTTTTGATCAGGTAACCGATCACCCGCGGCTTGCCCTGCATCAACTGGGGTACGGTGAGCATGCTGGCGTTGTCGCGATGGCAGGTTCCAAAAGCATCATTGACGTAGACGTCGCCAAGACTGGCCAAGCCAGTTGCGAAAGCATCCTTGGCTTGTCGCTGCTCGGGGTTGTCTGCGGCCTTCTTGTCCTTGATGGTCTCGGCAGCCACGAAGCGCAGATTCTCCAATAGGCACAATTGGCCGTCCTTGAGTGCCCGAACTGCTGTCTCGATTTTTTCACCTTGGTAGGCTGGTACCAACTCAACGGGCTGACCCAGTAGCTCACTAAGCCGCTGGGCCACCGGTTTCAATGTGAACTTCGAATCGCTGGCCGGGTCACCCGTAGGTCTCCCTAAGTGAGACATCAGGATCAGTCTGCCGCCATCGCCGAGCAGTTTTTGGATCGTCGGGAGTGCTGACGTAATCCTGCGGTCGTCCGTAATGCGGTTGCCGTCTAAGGGCACGTTCAAGTCCAAACGAACCAATACGCGCTTACCTGCAACTTGGATGTCGTCGATCGTCTTGTTGTTCATAATGTGCCTGTATTCCAACTGGTCCGTCTTGTTGTGCAAACAAAACCGGGATTCTCTCCAAGAACAAAGCCCCAGGAACCGCTCCAGGGGCTTTGACGCAATTGAATCTTCAGTACATAGCTGAGCCACCCCGTGGCAGAGGTGGGCGAACTACAATGCAGCCGCCCGCTTGATCAGGTCTGCGGTACGCATTGAATAGCCCCACTCGTTGTCGTACCAGGAAACGACCTTGACCATGTTTCCTTTGTCGGCTGGCATGGTCATCGTGCTCAGGCTATCAACGATGGAACTGTGCGGGTTACCGATGATGTCGCTGCTGACGATCGGATCCTCACAGAATTCCATGATGCCTTTGAGGTTGCTAGACGCCGCCGCTTTTAGGGCTGCGTTTACATCCTTGGCCGACACCGTTTTGCCTAGCGTAGCCACCAAGTCGGTCAGAGAGCCGTTGATCACCGGGACGCGGAGCGCAAAACCATTCAATTTGCCATTGAGTTCAGGAAGCACTTTGCCAACCGCCCGAGCTGCACCCGTTGTGGTAGGGATGATGTTGGCAGCCGCAGCCCGTGCTCGTCTCATGTCGCTGTGCATCATGTCGGAGACGCGCTGATCGTTGGTGTATGCATGAACGGTGGTCATCAAGCCAGCCTCTAAGCCGAATTCTTTGGCCAGCGTCATCACCACGGGCGCCAAGCAGTTGGTAGTACAGCTTGCGTTAGAGATGCACTTGTGCTCGGGAGACAGTTTGTCATCATTGACCCCGAACACCACCGTGAAATCTGGCTCGTCCTTGGCAGGGGCCGACAGAATGACGCGCTTGGCCCCTGCGGCCAAGTGGTCGCCGTAGCCGCCGCGGTCACTGCTCCTCTTGGTGAAGACCCCCGTGGACTCCAGGGCAATGTCTACGCCGAGCTCTTTCCAAGGCAGGTTGGCCGGGTTCCTTTCGGACAGGATTTTGACTCTCTTCCCATCGATAGAAATCGAATCCTCGCCACTGACCTTCACCTCGCCCGCGTACCGCCCATGAGTGCTGTCATACTTGAGCAGGTGGGCCATGCTCTTGGCGTCGGCCAAGTCGTTGATTGCTACTATTTCAAATTCGCTGCTGCGGGCCAAGAGACAACGTGTCACCACACGTCCGATTCTCCCAAATCCATTGATGCCGACTCGAATTGCCATGGGATTATCCTTCCGGGTTGGAGATGCATCTTGTCATCGTTTTGCCGCGGAACAGCAATGCCGTTTCAGCCGCGGGCGGATCACGATAGAGCCGGTTAGCAGGTCGGTCAAGAGGAGCGTTTTCGCTCGAAAGAACGGCCTGGCTTGCACCAGGAGATGTCCTCCTTGGTTTGCCCATTGATGATCAAATCCGCAACCGCCGAAGCCGTGATCGGGGCCATGGTGATGCCTGTTCGATAGTGCGTGGTGGCGGCAATCAACCCGTCGATACCGGAGACCGGGCCGATGTAGGGCCGGGCATCAGGGGCGCACGATCGAAGCCCCGCCCAGGACTTGACCAGCGGTGCGTCAGCCAAGGCTGGAACCATGCTGACCGCCTTGGCAATCAAGCCGCCGATTCCTTCCTCGGTTGTGCGCTCATCGAATCCGACGCCGGGCTCAACGGTGGCGCCGACGACGACCAACCCATCGGCCCGGGGTAATACATAGCAACCCCTGCATTCGATTACGAGTCCCCAGTTTGGCGTAGCCAATCCCGAACCATCCAGGAGCAGCGATTGCCCCCGTACGGGCTTGGCTGGCATTAGCTGAGCCAACCGATCATCTACCTGATTACTCCAAGCACCAGCAGCCAGGATGACCGCCGGCGCTTCATACCTGCCCGCGCGCGTCTGCACACCTCCCAGGCGCTCACCCTCGACCAGCAATGCCTCCACGGCTGCGCCTTCAATAATTTGGACACCGGCGTTTCGGCAACCGTGAGCTAGGGCTTGAAGCAGCCGTGGTGTGCGTACTTGGGCAGCAGAGCGGCAGAAAATAGCGCCCATACCCTCCTGGCCCAGCGATGGTTCAACCGACCTCGCTTCTTCGACGGTCAACATCTCCCATGTGACTGATCCGTCCGGCATGGGTTGATCGAGCCCAGCCCGTTCTTCGGAGGCAGCCATCCGAAAGCGCTGGTCCTCGAACAAGACCTCGATGGAACCATGACGGGCAAACTGCGGATCGATGCCCGTGCGTTCCAGAAGATCCGCGCAGAATGCCTTGTAGGCAGCCAAGCTACTGCGGTGAAGATCCTGCATCGGTCCTGTGCGGTTTGGACTACTTGGTTTGAGCAATCCAGCAGCCGCCCAAGAAGCCCCCCTGCCGCAACGGTTTCGCTCCAACAGCGTCACCCGGAGACCACCGCGGGCCAATCGATCCGCAATGGCCAACCCCATGATCCCCCCGCCGATGACAATCGCGTCGCTGGTTGAATTCATACACCTGAGTGGATAGCCGACCAACTCCAAGCCGTCCAGGGCTTGGCCTGCAAGGTAGACCCGCTGGCCACTGAGGTTGGCAAAGTTAGTTCTCCTGGCGCCCCGGACTCAGATTCATGTAGAATCCGTGCAGGATGGATGCTCCGTAGCCTCCAGATGCCACAGGGCAGACCGACCACGCCGGATCGGCTTGCTCTTAGACCCCAACAACATCACCGTGCCTCGTTCAATGCCAGAGCTGTTTCACAACATGCCGACCTTTATCGCCTGCATCCTGATCATGGCTGTAGCCCAGGTCATCTATACTGCTGTCGGTTTTGGTGCGGGCATGTTCGCCGTGACCATGATGGCTTTGGTGCTGCCTGACCTAACCGACATCGTCGTCGTCCTCTTGCTGCCAACGCTGGCCGTTGAGATGTGGGTTGTGGCTCGGACTTGGCGCCAAGTTAAGACCAATCTGTTGGGCTGGCTCGTGCCAGGGATGGCGGCAGGCCTGTGGCTGGGGACTCGGGTTCTAGTCACGACAGACGTGAGCCTGCTTAAGCGGCTGCTGGGATTGGTGGTGATGGCGGCTGGGTTGTACTTCATGTACGAGCAGCGCGTTCGCCGCGGCGATCAGAATCTCACCCAGAACGACCCCCACCGGCGATCAAACACAGCCTGGATCTCGCTGCCTGCAGGCCTGCTTTCCGGTATTCTCGGCGCTATGTTTGGCACGGCTGGTCCGCCGGTGATCATCTTCCTGCGGGGTTACCGATTGAGCAAAGCCGCTTTCCGCTCGACGATTCTGATCTATTTTCTATTGATGAGCCTGATTAGGGCAGGAACTTATTCCACCGCTGGCTTGGTGACAGCTGATCGCGCGTTCGCGGCTGCACTGCTCCTTCCAAGCTCGGTAGCGGGCATCATAATCGGCACCATCATCCACGACCGCATCTCCGAGCAGCGGTTCAGCCAAGTGATTTCGGTGCTACTCGTCGTGCTCGGCACGCTTCTGGTGGCCGGCGTAGGTCGGTGATCGGAGACCCATGATCCGTTCACCATCAAGACTTGACCAACCACGCGCCGTGAGAGTCTTCGCCGGGTCGCTCTGAGCATGCGAGGATCGCTCTTTCCCGAAGACCCCAGCCTCTGACCATGGCCTTGGGAAAAGACGATGAACACATCAGGGCAGGCAAATCACAATCCGGCATCATCCGCTCCTTGTTCAGAAGCACGGAAGTTGGTGGTCCACACGCCCGGATTGCGTACATCGACACGAGAATCACCTCTTTCATCGTGCCTTCATGTTCGGTGGATATGATTGCTGCAAAAACATGGACGGCGAGGCTGGCTCGGCGTGCCCGAATACGGGATGCCGACTTTAAGGAGCATATGATGAAATCAAGCATGGGCGTATCACTGGCGATTGGATTGGGCGTGGTGGGATGTTTGGCTTTTGCCACTTGGGCGGGGAATACCGAGGAGGAAAACGTGACCCTTGACCAAGTTCCAGCCGCCGTTAAGGCAACTATTTTGAAGGAAGCCGCCGGGGCTGAGATCAAGGAGATCGAACGAGAAACCAAAGGCGGAAAGACGGTCTACGAAGCAGAGTTTCTGCTCGAGGGTGAGGAAATCGAGATCGAAGTAGCATCGGACGGAACGCT
This sequence comes from Phycisphaerae bacterium, assembly GCA_029260235.1. Lineage (GTDB taxonomy): Bacteria > Planctomycetota > Phycisphaerae > UBA1845 > UBA1845 > OFTM209. Next base: position 5,733 of record JAJDDP010000220.1, read on the forward strand.
GCTCGGAAGGGAAGTCGAGCAGGATAGCGATGACCAAGAAGACGAAGAAGACGCGATCACCATAAACCAGGTACCAGCGCCCGCGCGCGAGGCGCTGATCAAGCTTGCCGGAAACGCCAGGATTACAAAGGCCGAACGAGAAGAAGAGGACGGCGTCCAGATTTATGAGGCAGCGTGGGTAGCCAACGGCACAGAACATGAAGCATCCGTGACAGAGGATGGTACGCTAATTGAGATGGAAGAGACCATTCCCGCCGAAAAAATCCCCGCTTCTATCCGCGCGGTGATCGCCAAACACTTCGGAGCCAATGCCAAGGTCGTCGTCGAGAAGAAGATGATTGTCGTGTACGAGGTCGAAGGGACCGCCAAGGGCGAACGCGAGGAGCTGCTCGTCTTACCCACCGGTCGTGTGATCGAAGACGCAGACGATGACGACGATGAAGACGAGGGAGAGGACAACGATGACGGCGACGAAGGTGACGACGATTAGGGTTGGCAGCCACACGCACGCAGCAAAATGAGTAAACGAAGATTCTTGAGGAGACGACAGTCCATGCAGATTCCCAGATATGCGATAACGGCCCTGTGCGGGATTGGTTTTATGCTTGGGTCGGTGGTCGGCTGCAACCTTGTTCTCCCGGGAACGAGTAGCTCGAGTGGCTCGGGAACCAGTGGTTCCGGAGGCACAGCCAGTGGCGACTCAAATGAGACAGGCACTGATGGCACGAACGGAGCGGGAGCCAACGCGACTGAAATCACCTGCATTGCGCCGCAGGGTGTCACCGGTGAATTGGCCACGGCCAAGATCTACATCGAACACCACGCCGCTGACGAGGATACGGGCGTCCACGGGATCGTCGGCGCGGATGGCAATAGCGAAACGTGTATTTTCGATTCCAACGACGACTTGATTCTTGCCATCAGGCCGCAAGGCAACCTGCAAGACCTTGGCGTGGCCGACACGTTCTTCGAGTCCAGAGAGCCGCCCAATTCCGACCCCAGCTTCGCGATTGACGACATTCTTGGAATGTTCCCGGCAGGCACGTACACAATCACGGGCGTCTCAGCGGTTGATGGGCAGTCTCTCGCTGGAACGGCGATCTTCACCCATACGATCCCGGCGGCTCCCGTCATCAATTCACCGTCGGAGGGGGAGGTTGTCTCGCCGGTCGATCTGGTCGTAACTTGGGAACCGGTTACCGGGACCATACGAGGGGAAGGAGTCGAAATCACAGGCTATGAGGTGATCATCACCAAGGACGTGGACGAAGACCCGAATTCATTTGCTCGACCTGTACTCGATGTACATCTTCTGCCTTCGGAGACGAGCCTGACAGTTCCCAACGAATTCCTGGAATCGGGCATGCCGTACGAACTAGAGGTGTTGGCCATTGAGTTCAGCGGCAATCAGACCATCGAGATCGTCTTCTTTGAAACTGAATGAGTCGGGGGGCACTTCGGCGATATACTTGGTTGAATGAGAAGCCCGAACGCCGGGGCGTCTCGCGTGATGTGCCACCGCTATTCAAGCATCGAGGGCCGCGCCTTGATGCTTGCGATGCGGTGGGTCAGTTTGATCGCCTGGAGTACAGCTCTGATGCGTGCGTTGATCATTGAAGACGACGGCCCACTGCGAGAGGCCCTGTGTCAAGGGTTGGAGGAGACGGGCTTCGCCGTGGACTCTTCCGCCGATGGGGAGGAAGGGTTGTGGTATGCTCGGTCGAGCGCACACGACGTCATCGTGCTCGACCTTATGCTTCCTCGCATCGACGGACTCACCATTCTAGCCCACCTGCGCCGAGAGGGCGCCGCCGTTCCCGTTCTCATTCTCACAGCCAAGGATACGGTCGCTGATCGCGTCAAAGGGCTCGATCTCGGGGCAGACGACTATCTCGTCAAACCGTTCGCGTTTGCCGAGTTCTTGGCCCGCGTCCGGGCCATGGTGCGTCGGGGATACAACAACAAGGATCCCGTGATCCGCATATCGGATCTCGAGATCGACACTGCCGGGAGATCTGTGTGCCGTGGCGGTCGGTCGATCGAGCTCACCGCCCGCGAATATGCACTGCTTGAATTCCTTGCCGCTAGAGCAGGCCAAGTCGTTTCACGCAGTGATATCTGGGAGCATGTCTATGACTTCCACTCGGATCCCGAGAGCAACGTGGTGGATGTCTACGTTGGCCATCTGCGCAAGAAGATCGAACAACCTGATCGACCCAAACTCATTCACACGCGGCGCGGGCAGGGCTACGTTGTGGGGAATCCCGATCAATGAGAACTTTGCGGGCACGATTGCTGTTGGGCACTGCGATCGGGACCGGGCTTGTTCTGTCTGTTTCTGCTTTGATTCTCTACACGATTGTGTGTTCGGCGCTGTGGGCTGAGTTCGACGAGTCGCTCGCCTCAACGGCTCGATCACTTGGTGCCCTTGTAGAACAAGATGGGGACGAGCTCGAGTTTGAACTCGGCGAAGACAGCTTGCCGGAGTACAAGCCGTCGGAACATGCCCAGTACTATCAGTTCTGGACATCCGCAGGGAACGTGCTGACGCGTTCCCCATCGCTGGGTGAAAGTAACCTGAGCCGAAGCAGCGAGGGTCTCGGCGTCCCCGCGTACCAATACGCCGTGTTACCCGACGGTCGGCCCGGGCGGATGGTGCAGGTCGCAGTAACACCGCGACAAGAAGAACGTGATTTTCTTCCAGACCGCGAGACTGCACAGGCAGGGCTGATCCTGGTTGTCGCCCGGGAAACGCTCGATGTAGACCTGACACTTGGCTGGCTTCGCCTGCTCCTCGCAAGCGGTTGTGCAGGCGCGATTCTCGCATCTGTGGTTGTACTGTCGTGGTTTGTCCAGCGAGGCCTCAAGCCGCTGGAACGCCTGGCCACCGAGATTGCCGGTATCGGTGAAGGCGATCTGTCCAGCCGACTTAACAGGGGCGATGCGCCAACTGAACTAAGCCCGGTCGTCACCAGGTTGAACGACTTGCTCGCCCGCCTGGAGACCACCTTTGCCCGTGAGAGGGCGTTTGCAGCCGATGTAGCCCACGAACTTCGGACCCCCTTAGCGGGATTGCGCGCAACCCTGGAGGTCTGCCTCACAAAGAACCGCCAGGCGGAGGAGTATCGAACCGCGGTGACAAAATCTCTGGCGGTCGCTGGCCAGATGCAGCGAATGATCGAGAACCTGCTCGAATTGGCCCGTGCCGATGCCGGCCAATTAGAGGTCGCCAACGAACCCGTCGATCTGGTCGTTCTGCTGAAGGACTGCTGGAGCCAGTTCGCCAAACGAGCCACTGAGCGGCAACTTGAAGTGACTTGGCAGTTGCCCGAATCGTGTTTCATTGCGACCGACCAGACGAAGGTAAGCCTGATCTTGAACAACCTCTTCGCGAATGCGGTCACCGACACGAACGCCAACGGCCAAGTCTGGATTGCCCTGCGGCCAGAGAATGGCCAGTCGATCGTGCGTGTTTCAAATACAGGGAGTGCCGTTGCCAGCGAGGATGCCGAAAAAGTCTTCAATCGATTCTGGCGGGGGGACGCTGCACGGTCATCTATCGGCAACGACCGCAGGTACGGACTTGGCTTGCCGCTATGCCAGAAACTGATTGCGCTCCTGGGAGGCTCAATCACGGTCTCCACCGAAACTAACGGCACGTTCACGATCTGTCTGGTTTTCTCGGCGTAGATTCGCCGTTAGGCCAAGACCGCCAGGCTACGGATAGGAACGATGCTTCCTTAGTAGATCCACGATCCTCTGCAATTGGGGGGACAGGGGCGCTTCTATGGTTAGTGGCTCTTCTTTGATAGGGTGCATGATGCGGAGTTTTAGGGCATGCAGCGATTGGTACGTGATTAATGGCTCCGAAGCTTTCTCCAGGTCGCCCGCAAGATCTCGTTCGCTACAAATGTGGCCGCCGTAATGGGTATCGCCCATCATGGGATGGCCAATGGACGACATATGAACCCTTAACTGGTGGGTTCGGCCTGTCTTGGGGTGCATGTGGACTAGGCTGAAACCTTTGAACCGCTCGACGACTTCGTAACGGGTCACAGCCTCCTTGAAGAGGTTTAGCCTAGACGCTCTACCCGGGACTATGAAAAGGCCCTTGACCGTCGGATGAGCCGCTAGAGGCCTATCGATGATATCGCCGTCCAGCCTCGGCTCGCCCTCGACAATGCCGAAATAGGTTTTCTGCGTGGTTCGCTTCTCGAATTGAAGCGAGACGCGCCAATGGGCTTCGTCGGTCTTGGCGATAAGCATGACGCCGGTCGTGTTCTTGTCCAATCGGTGAATGATCCCAGGCCTGAACGGGTCGCTGCCCGCAGATAGCTGATCTGCATAGAAAGCCACTGCATTGGCGATGGTGCCTGTTTGAGTGGCCCGGGCTGGGTGACAGATGATCCCGGTCCGTTTGTTGATGGCTAGCAGATGGTCATCCTCATAGATGATGTCCAGAGGGATGTCTTCGGGGATGAGTTCGGTTCGTTCCCGAGGAGGGAGACTGATTTCGATGATGTCGCCCGTACCCGGCTCGTAGCTCGGCTTGGCCGGAAGCCCGTTGACCGTGATAGCCCCCTCTTTGATCAGCCGCTGTACCGCGGTCCGAGACATTCGAGCGCAACGCCCTCGAACGTAGGTATCCAGACGCCGACCCTGAAGCCGGCGGCGCACCTTGAACTTTTGGCGCGGCGTTTCGGCGCCGTCGTCGGCGACCCGCTCAACATCGTTGTTTGACTCTTCGGCTGGCTTCACCCGAAGTAGTATAGCCGAAAACGAATACAGCCGAGCCTCCGCCTATCTGGACGCGAATTGCCTTTCCGACACCGCCCCGGCTCGTTCCGACGATCCTTCGGCTACCGGACGTCGCTTAGGTAGAAGAAACCCGGCCTCGCTTCGTCGCCTGTCGAAATCGGTGCGGATCATCTCGACTCTACTAAGAACCCGGCGGATCCGACTTCGATCATTGGACGAACCCGTTCCGCAGCCGTGAGCCAGAGGCCGGGAGTGAATCGAAGGTTTGCCAGCCGAGGAGATCCAAACACGAATTACGAGAAAGGGAGAGTTCATCAGGAGAGTTGCTCCGCCCATTGGCAGCGCGGGGACTGATGAGGGACACCTCTTCGACCTTCGAATCGCAGTTCGGGGAATAGCGACTTGGTGGGCGCGAGGTTCGCAGCTCGCCCAGGCGAATCTAAGAGGCTGTTTCAATTCCCTCTGTGGCACCGGCTTCTAGCCGGTGGGCGTGCTGTAGGATGCAGATCCTTTGGGTATTGAAACAGTCTCTACGGGAAGTTTGTTCTCATCATCCAAAACTCCCTCTACTTCATGAACCATTCGCATTGGAACACTTCATTGAGCGGCTTGCCAAATACGCGCGCAATCCGAAAAGCCACTTCAAGCGAAGGAAAGTACTTAGCCGCTTCTATAGCGTTAACTGTTTGGCGACTGACACCGATGCGGTCGGCGAGGTTCTGCTGGGTCAATCCCCCCGCATCGAAACGCAGGGAACGAATTTGATTTTGAATGACGACCTTCTCGATGTTCACCATCAAACTCCCCGGTGGTAGTAAACGATCCGGAGAACGAAGCCCAGGATTTCAGAGGCAGCGAGCGAAAGTAGAAGTACGTTCGCCGTCCACACATTTTCGACATCGAAGACCATGCATGTGACCGCGGCAAGGATTCCGACGGCTGCGATCCAGGAAGAGTTGTGCTCAGATCGCCAACTGATCAACCGGTCTCGTTCGTCGCTTGGTTCGGGTTTCCGTATGAGGGCGGCGAGGGTGTACGCGACGATCAGAAAAACCACCATCGCAACGACAGCAACCATGAACACAGCCGCGTATGCTGGCATTGCCCTCACGCCTTCGGCTGCCATCCGTCCAGCCACTACGAAGTAGGCTCCCAGCCCTACGATCATTCCGGTTAACTGGATCCAAACGCTCTTCTCTTCAAATGATGTGCTCATGTCGCCGCCTCCTGGTGTCGAGTGGATGTCTTATATTTTTGACTAGATGTCAAATATACACGACATCCACGTCCTGTCAAGTAAATTTGACTTTGTAATCCAGGATTCGCGATGAGGTGCCTCTGGAGTCTTGTCTGACGGTGTTCTATCGCCCTATTCTGTGGCAACGGAATCAGGGGTGTCGCCCCTCAGCCTCCGCGATGTCGGGGGGCAGAGCCAGCCCATTTGTCGATTCTTCCGTTCCGGGAATCCACGCTCTGGTCGCCTCGGCTGCCCCTCACGACCCCAAGGTACGTCCCCGTGTTCTCGGCGGTTTGGTTCACAGGCCTCAGGCATTCAACAGTCACACATCAGCCCCAAAGGTTGCTTGGGAAGCGATCGCTTGATCCATTCCCGGCCGCTGGATCATCAGAGCCCGAGACAACCATTTGGCACCCGGTCGTATTCATGTGGTGGGCCGTCATTCGAACGGCCGGCAGGTTCGTTGCTTTTTGCTCACGCAGCTCTAGACCCCTCGCGGCCGAAGCTTGAGGCGCGCGTCTTTTCATGTTTCTTCGGCATCACCATCATCGAGAGCCTCCACATAGAGTCAGTCTCATTTAGAGAATCCAAGCGGAGACGTATGGCCTAGATGACCGACCCCCGGGCAACCCCGCGAACCGACCGCGGTTTGACACTGCGGCGGCCCCTACCGATGATTCGTCACCTGCTCCGTTTGGTTCTGCTGCTTACAGGCCAATTACGATCCTTTGACGCTAAGGACGGTTCGACGGTTGAGAATCTTGGCCATCATCAATCCAGTGTCGGGCCGATTCAATATGGCTGCCGTGCTTCGTCGTGTGGTTGAGCGCGTTACCGAAGCGGGACAGCAGATGACCGTCTGCCTCACGCGGTGTGCCGGCGACGCTGCCCGCTTAGCTGGCGATGCTCCGGAGGATACGCGGGGGATTCTGGTCGGCGGCGGGGATGGCACCGTCCGCGAAGTGATCGACGGGCTGATCGCTGCCAAGCGATCCATCCCCATGGCTATCATGCCGACGGGAACCGCCAACATCGTCTCGCGGCAATTCGGCCAATCAGCCAACCCCGAGCGCATCGCCGACAACCTCCTGCATGGCAAACCAGTTTCAGGAGATGTCGGAATACTCAACGGCAAACATTTCATCTTGGTCGCCGGCGTGGGGTTCGATGCGGAGGTGGTCCGACGGCTGGTCGCCGGCAGGGCAGGCCACATCGAGTATATGGATTATTTTTGGCCGATCTGGCGAACCTTCTTCGCCCATGAGTTTCCGACCATCCGGGTCCATGCTGACGGTGATGAGGTTTTTGCGGGTCAAGGGTTCGCCATGGCCAGCGTGATTCCCCGCTACACCGCCGGCCTCCGCGTGCTCAAGAACGCTGTTCCTGACGACGGCATGGTGGATCTCTGTGTTTATCCCTGCAACTCACGCCGTGGGCTGCTCCGGCACATCATCGAAACCGCATCGCAAACCCACGATCGTTCAGGACGGGCCATCTATCGGAAATGTGAGCAAATCCGGATCGAAGGCGTCGGTGAAGTGCCACTGGAGGTGGATGGCGACCCGGGCGGCGAACTGCCGGCTGTGTGCAGCGTTCTGCCTTCGGCGGTGACCTTCCTGATGCCTGCATTCTGACGATGCCGGGCTTTGCTCCGCATTGGTGCCAGTTCGGTTGACAACTAGCGGGAAGGTCTTAACAATACCCAGCCGCTAGAGTTAGGTGAATCCAGGAGGGATTGATTCGCCGGGAAACAGCGTCGCCAATGGGCACTCTGGGCCACGAGAAACCCTAAGACGGACGACATCTAAGCTGCGAGCACCGTCGTTTTGCCACGATAAGGGTGTTGGGCTTGGAAGTGGCCATGTTTGTGATTTATTTCACATAGCGGTGGGCAGCGAATTGAAGTTTAGGGCGAGGCGACCGAGATGCCGATGCAGTCCGATGGGGCTGCAACGGCGCGAATTCGGCAACGACTTGAGAATCCTGCCAATCGACCAGAACTAAGGAAACCGCAGGTAGCAATGCGACCGCGGTCAAACATGGACAGCAAGCCAAATCACCGAGATGGGGATGTCCCAGAGTCGCCGACAGCGCCAAGCGCTGGTGCCCCTGCTAGTGTTCCCACCCCCGAACCGCTGACGGGAAGCGGCCTGCTAAAGCTGTTCTTGGTCCCTGGCGTCATCGTGGCGACCATCGTCGGGGCGGCGATGATCGTGGTGGTGCTGTTCGGCGCTATCTCAAATGAATCTCAACTATCCATCGATCAGCTACTAGCCAAGATCGAGGCATCAAGTGGCGACCGCAGCGCCGGCGGCATGGTTTTGCTACCCCGCGAGAAGGAACTCTGGCAGGCGGCGCTGGAGCTGTCGATGCGGCTCAAGAAGAAAGAAGCGGAGCTGACCCCAAAAGAGGTTGCCCACGCTGCTGACCGCCTTGCAAAACTGCTAACCACTGCGGACGGGACTAGGCTGGGCACGGAGCGACTGTCAGAAGGCGGTCGTCGGCGATTGCACCTGCTGCTTCGAGCGTTGGCTGCGACGGAGGAACCGTCGGCGGTTCCAGTCATCCTGGCCTATGTGGACGACGGAACGGCTGCCACGCGCTGCGAAGCGCTGATCGCCCTTGGAAGCCTAGCCCAGGCAGAGGGGATCAAGAAGACGGTCCCGCGCGTGGTTGAGGCGGTCAACGATGAGGACGAGTTGGTCCGTACGGTGGCCTGTGTTTTGTTGGCTTCGCTCGTCGATCCCGAGAACGTCGAGGCGGTTGAAGCCTTGACCGCGGCGACACATTCGGATCAAAGAGAAGTAAGCTGGAACGCCTCTTTGACGCTCGCCCGCTTGGGAAGCGATGGTGGCAAACTCGTCTTGCTGGATCTATTAAGTCGTGACTACTGGCAGAAAAGCGTAGAGGTCGAGACGGGGCGGGATGATGGAACGGTAGCCCGCTATCCGATGAGGCCTGATGTTATCGAGCGATACTTGATCGCTGCCATCGACGCAGCCTCTAACCTCGATGATGAAGAAGTTTGGGAACGAATTCGCACGTTGACTGAGGATTCATCCAGTGTGGTCGTGGATACGGCTGTGAAGGCCCTAGCGGCCCGCACTGTTTCGAGCTTGGCGCGTGCAAATACGATTGGAGTTTGATCCGTGCCCAAGAAGGATCTAGTAACAAAGGTCTGGATCGAAGAGGGCTGCATCGTTTGCGATGCGTGTGAAACGGCTGCGCCGGATGTCTTCGAGGTGCTGGAAGAGACCTGCATCATCAGACCTGATGCAATGAAGGTCGATTTCACCAAGCCCAGAACGCAGAACATTGAAGATGCGGCCGAAGAGTGCCCCGTCGATGTGATCAAGTTTGAGACAGCCTCCTTCGAGGTATCTGCAGAAGAGGCTGCTGCCGCTGAAGCTGCGGCCAAAGACAGCGAGGCGGTGCCGTCAGGCGAGGTGGATCCTGCACCGAGTCCTGCGGCAGCTTCACCCGTCGCCCCTGCAGTCGCAGCCAAGCGCGGCGTAGCGGCCAACCCAGGTGTTGCAGCTGACGCGGATCCGACGCTGGCTGCCCTACTGACTACAGCCAATGCCCGCGGCGGGGCTGCCATGCGGGAACGCAACAGTGCTGTCATCCCAGACGTTGTGGCTGAATGGCGGCGGGTCGCGCCCGAAAAGCTACCACCCGACATTCGCCATGCCCGCACATTGGAAATCGCTGCCCAATCCGCGGCCAAGGAACAGGAACGTGAGCAGAAAGAAAAAACTGATCCAGATCGCCGAACGGTAATCGGATCGATCGCTTTGGGTGCGGGCTGGGCTGCTTTCGGTGGAGCAACCGCCATCAGCGCCGGGCCGGCATTTACCCGATTCTTGATGCCCAACGTGCTGGAAGAGCCTGATCCCAAAGTACGGGTCGGCTCGATTGAGAAGTACTCAGAGATGCCGCCCAATGACGTGAACGAAGACTTCAAGCCTCAGGGCGTGTGGATGATTCGGCAGGAGGGGCAGATTGCTGCCTTGAACATCATCTGTACACATCTTGGGTGCATTCCAAACTGGCTTCCCAATGATAGGAAGTTCAAGTGCCCATGCCATGGCAGTGGCTTCAAGCCGAGTGGTATCAACTTTGAAGGCCCTGCCCCCAGGCCTTTGGAGCGGTTCAAAATTCTCGAGGTTGAGGGGCAAATCATAGTAGACAAGAGCAAAAAGTTTCAGTACGAGCGTGGTGACTGGAGCAATCCGGACAGCTTCGTTGCGATTTAGTGGTCTTGGTGTGACCAGCGGTCAGCATGGGCGGTAGGGTCCGTTCAGTGGAAAGAGACACTCCCTAATGAGCGTATTTGACAGGATCGGTGACTGGATTCGGCAGGGCCAAGTCTGGCGCAGCGTGTGGCGACACGGCGTACCTCGTGATCGACGTACGCGGGCGATGGCCATTCTGAGCAACGTCTTCTTGCATTTGCATCCGGTGGCCATCCGCAAGAGCGGGATACGGCTATCGTTTACCTGGTGCATGGGCGGGTTGACCTTCTTCCTCTTCTTGGTGGAGGTCATCACGGGCGTCTTGCTGATGTTCTACTACAGG
>JAJDDP010000023.1 GCA_029260235.1 Phycisphaerae bacterium
CATACCTTCCACATGATGGACAAGCTGGACATCCACGACCGAGTGGAGTTATCCCGGTTTGCCATCCGCGAGGGGCTAGCCGAAGCGTGATGAGAGGCCGGCGCTCGACATGGCTGCGAGATGCCTAGCCCCTCAGCCAAAATGAGACGAACATCCCATCGAGTCTTACCCGTTTTTCTCACGATAACTGGGTACTTGCCACAATGGCTCGCCCGTGCCCGCGTTGGGCCTCATCGGTTTTCCGGGTCATAGTCAGGCCCGTTCAGCTTCTCGCGAGCACGCCTGCCGGGTATTTCGTCCTTGGGCCAACGCGCCGGGCGAGCTGTTTGTCAGGTACCGTGTTTCTACTGACGCCGGACCAGCCGGCGGATCGCCGCACGAATCCACTCGCCGTGTGAAGAACAAACGGCCCGCTATCAACTGTCGGTTCGCCTATCTTAGAAAACGAACTTACCCATAGTTGAGGAGCAGCGTGTGATGAACAGAGAGACCGCACCGGAGCTTAGTGGCAGAATCCTGACGCACCTGCAGCAGCTGGGTGGCATCCGCCGAGGCCAGCGCCTTGGCAACGTGCCGTACTATCTTGCCAGCGCAATTCTTGAGCGCCACGCCTTCGATAGCATCGAGTCTCTCATCGTTTTCTGCGAGCATCCTGACAATACACAAGCCTGGCTGCCCAACGAAGCCGACCGGGTCATCTTCTCCGATGAGCTTGTGCGGCGCCTGCGCGAAATGCATTCCGACGCCGCCATGGCATCACAGACATCTGTCGCAATGGCCAAGCCCCAGCCCCTGAGACCTTCCCCGCAACTCGTGGGCGCCTAAATTAGTCGCGATCGTTTCGCTGGGATGCCCACGCCATCACCTCGATCATCAATCGGCTTCTGCCGCACTACCCCTCGATTTTGCAACAGAGCGAGAGTGTGGCCGACGAACGCGCTAGCTGGTTCTCTGAGCCAGTGTTGAAGGGCATCTCGACTACCGATGAATGCAACGCCACAGCTTCAAAACGCCGATGCAAGTGCGGCAAAATCAAGGCTGTCCACATCGCCGTCCGAATCAGTGTCAGCCGCAGCGAATTCATCGACGGCACATCCAGACGGAGGAACCGGAAAACCCGGGCCAGCCATGCAGCCAACCAGAATAGCAGCGTCGATCAGGTCCACGTCGCAATCGCCATCAATGTCGCCCAGTTCGTTGCAGGGAACAATGCACACGCCTTGCGGATTGGCCAACGCGGTCAGCAGTGCCGCATGGTCGATGGCAGTCCCGTGGTTCGCGTCACCGATCGCGCTGCAGCCGCCGTGTGTATGTATGCCTATGGCTTGCCCCGAGGCTTCATCGATCACCGGCGATCCTGAGTTCCCGGTTGTGGTGTCCACAGTATACTGAAGCGTGCTCCCCGCCAGAGAGATGAACGGCCCGACGTGCGTTTTTTGCACTTGGTGCCAGGTGGGCGACACCGGCGGATCGATAAAGCCATACCCGGTCACGCGTACGCCCTGGCCCACTGCTGCCGGCGGCGTCGAAGCTAGCTCGAAGAACGCACCTTGGGCTTCAAATGGCGTCAGGCCCGTCGTTGTATTGACGAAGCAGCCGAAGTATCCCCAGTCATTCCCGATGCCGCCGTTGGAGAACTGGACCGACGATTGATCAACCCGGTACTGATCTTCGGGGGCGGCGAAGTTGGTGGTCCCATTCGGATTGGAGAGCGGGACATTGAATTCGAGGATACTCAACGCAAAAACACTGGAGCAGTGACCAGCAGTCAAGAAGCAGTGGCCTGGATCATCGATTATCCAAGCCGTGCAGTTACCCGGAAAAACTCGGGCAATCGCCGGGTCATTGGAAAGAACGCGGTCATCCGTATCGCCGCAAATCGTTCGATTCACCCGGCGTTCGGGACCCACAGTGGCTGCTTTGATGACAATCCGATTGGACCCCGTATTCGGATAGGCGAACAGTTCTACCAGCACCGCACCGCCGTTGAAGTAGGCTGACGTGCTCTGCCATTGCTTGATATGCTCAGCGTGCATCGTCTGCCTACCGCCATCGGACAGTGAGGTCAGAATCAAGTACGACTCGTTGTTCGTCGAAGCATGCCCAGCCAATTCAACAGCATCGAAACTCAATTGGATCCACGGGGCGTCATCCACACGGACAACAGTAGAATAGGCCACCGCGGGCAGGCTGCCCAGGTTGGCGACCCTTCCAGAGTCCTGAAAGAGACTAACTTGCCATTCAAGCGGCTCTGCGCTTACCCCCTGCCCAATGGCAAGGAGGACGGCAGAGAAAATATACAAACCCTGGCGCCATGCCGACTTGATTTGCTTCATCCAAGACACGGTAGATGCCGGGGAGAACCTGCAGTTCATGCGGGTGCCAGGAAGCACTCCACGTACGCTCGAAATTGTGCGAGCGCCCAGGCGCTCAGTCGAAATAGCTCCAGTAGCTGTATTCAATGTCTCGGCCTCCTGAGGTGTTGGCACCTGCAGTTCGTGCACCGTGCTGCCGCATTGTTGGGTACACTCGGTCAGGCCCGGGCACACTGAGCCTCGGACCGCAAATGACGGACAGCAGGCTATCAGGGCTACTCCGTCGATATTCGGACGGCCAGGCCGCTCGCTATTAAGTAGCCGCCGTTGGCTTTCATACCACTCTACGGACCGGTTATGACGATCCCCAATTCGGCAAAGTCGGAAATGTCCACGTCGCCGTCCGAGTCAGCGTCAGAGGCATCAAATTCGACCGGTGGGCAACCAGCTGGCGGGATGGTGATGCCGGGACCAGCCAAGCAGGAATAGAAGACGGAGTAGTCGCCAAGATCTACAAAGCCGTCGCCGTTGATGTCGCCATAAGGTGTTGCAGATATCCACACCAACGCTTCGTTGCGAGATGTGTTGGTGTTGTAGCCATAGCCTACGACCGTGATGGTTCCATCCGGGGCGATCTCAAGATCTTCGGCAAAGGATGAACTGAATCCCTCCGGGAGAAAAGCCCCCAGATCAAAGTAGGATTCCGGCGTTCCAGCCCACAGGGCTGCACCTGCAAACGCATTGCCAGCCTGAAGGCCTTGATGTGCGGCTCGGGCGCTGCTGGATGTCGCACCCGCTGGGTTGAGATCGACGAAGGCGGCAGCGGTACCCACCCACAAGCCTGCGTTCGAGTCAGCCGTGCCAACCGCTTGGCCGGCCCCTGCTCCGTAAATCAAAGACGACGCATATCCAACCGGGTGCAGATCCACATGGCTGGCCGACGTGTTGGTCCACATGGTAGCGCGGGCTGAGCCGAAACCTGAACGGGACCAGCCGTATTGGCGGTCACCATCAATTGCCCAAGCACCTGTGGACGATGCGGTGGCGTAATCCAGGGTGGACCCGCTGTTCGACGCGGTCCACATGTGGGCCTTGTTGGTGTGACCGCCTCCCCCAGTGTCATAGGTCAGCGTGCCGACCATACGCTGGCCATCCGTCCCGTAGACGTAATCGAAATCTGCGCCGGAGTTATGTATTGCCTCGGCAAAGATCATCGATGGCGCGGTCCAGAACCCAGCCGACTGCCAGCCGCAAGTCCACTGTTGGCCACCGCTCCAACAACTCCATGTGTGCCAGAACCAGCCCACTAGCAAGTCGCCTTCCACATCATTGATTCCGCCGCCGATAGAACCCGGCGGGGTGACGTCGCTGTCGAAGAATGTATCGACGTCCCAGATGATGGGGTGTGCGATGTTCAAGATCCGACCGTCGGGCAACAGGGTCGGCGTGCTAGCCTCACCACCGATGCGGCCGTTGCCGATCCCTCGGGCGTGAGAGCTCAATTCAGCCCAAGTGGGGTGGATATTAAAGACGTCCCACTGTGCGGGGATATCTTCTGGAATTTGAATGGTGAGATCGGCACCGGAACTGGTGGTAGTACCGCAGGCGTTTGAAATGATGACGTCATAGACACCCTCGTCATTTGGATCGGGATTGCTGATGGTCAACCCCACTGTGGTAGCGCCACTGATGGAACTACCGCTGCCGGTCGTGCCATCAACCAAATCCATCCCATCTTTGCGCCATTGGTAAGCAAGTGGCTGCCCGCCGATCGCCGCCACTGAGAAACCAGCAATCGTGCCGCTCCAGCTAGCCATCGATTCTGGTGCTGTCGTGATCGTCGGACATGGAGGCGTGTAGAGCTTCTCGACCAAGTGTGTTCCACCTGCATCATTGTTGCCGCCCATGGCATAGATGTAGTCGTCGTCATCCCGTGTCACCGCAAAGTCACGTCTTGGCGTCAACATGTTCGGGCCCACGCTCCAGGTGCTCGTATCAAGATGAAGCACATAGGACGAATTCAGGGTGGCGCCGGCGCCTAGGGGCCCACTCCTTCCTCCTAGGATGTAAACGCGCTCATCCGAACCAAGAACGGCGCGGTGGCCTGTAAGCGCTTCGGGCATGTCTGGGATGGCCAGTTCCGACCAAGTGTCGGCAGCGATGTCGTATTGCAGCACGGTCGCTAAGCGGGTCGTAGCGAACTCGTCGTACCCACCCAACACCAGTATGTGTCCGCGACCATCATAGACCGCAGCCGCGCCGGCGACCGGGAAGGGCAAGGGCGAGATCGGCTCCCAAGTGTCAGAAATGGCTAGATAGCGTTCGGCATGAGCCACGTTGGGATTTGACATGTCTGCGGCTGCCCCAAGGCCTCCACCTATGGAATAGATGCGACCTTGGTCGTCAGTTGCATGAGCAAAATGATCATCCGGCGCCGCCCCGCTCCTAGAAGCAAGCCCCTGAACCTGCCCTTCAATCAAATCGTATACATAGGTTGAGCCAGGGTCACCTTCGGGATCCAGCCCATCGACACCGCCAAACACAACAATCCGCCCGAACGAATCCAGGCCTGCCCCCTGCCGAACGACCTGTCCCTCTGCCCATGGACCCTCCAGCCAAGCTGTTGCCCCCGGCGGCAGATAATGGATAGGCGTATCCTTGTTGCCTGCGGTTCCCAGCGGCGTGCCACCGATTGCGTAGAGTGTCCCTCCGCTGTTCAAACCGGCTGCGTAGATGCGACCTTGCGTGGTGTCAGGAAATGCTGGCGCAGCCTCCCACGTTTGGGCGAACGCAGCGCATGCGCTCATCGCAAGTAACACACTCCAAGCCAATAGCACGCAGTTTGATTGTCGATACTTCATGAAGATGATCCTTCAGCACATTTGGATAGATTTATCCTCATAAGAGTGCATTCACATGTCTCGGAATACACACCACTCTTCTACGCTTGCAGCGTTCACCAACTATGCGGTGATTGGCAACTCATCGTGCCCCCGAGGCTGCGTCGATTTCCACGGCTAGGTTTGCCGAGGTGTAGTACTGGGCGGTGACATCCCAGCCGACCTGGACCTCGTCCAGGATGTTAGCATCACCGCTGAAAATTGTGTCTACATAGATGAACAGCGTGATCGGAGTACCACCAACATCCAGAGTCAGGTTGAACCCTGCTGAATCGACGGCGGTGACGGCCCCGAAGACTTCGCCGTCCACTTCACCCGTGGGAAAGTTATTGACTTGAAAGTCGATATCGACGGCATCAGCACCAGCAAGCACTACGGCGGCATCGAATGGATAGAAGTACTTGCCTATTTGCGATGGCGTGACCAAGTAGCTGCCATCCCCCAGCCCACTGAATTGGTAATCGCCGCTACCGTCGCTGGTGGTCGAATCTGCAACCGGGCCGCTCAAGGTTAGCGTCGTCCCCGACTGTGGAGTCCCGCTGCTGAAGGCAACGTTTCCGCTGATGACGGCTGATCCGCCTAAAGATATATCAATGCCGATCGCTGCTTGACCAGGCGTGGTGATGGAGACTGGGTTTGATCCTGAGTTATTGCCGGGCTCATCGATGTCTTGGACACCGTTGCTGTTGCTATCCAGAAACGCAGCCACGTTGTAGTTGTCCGCTACAGCAATATCGAGCATGTAGGGTCCAGGTGCAGCCAAGATAGTGGTGTACACAAAGACCGTTTGCCCGGCCCCGGTCGCGGTTATGTGGATCGCTCCAGTGGCAGCTCCGTCATAGGCGACCGCGCCGGAGATCGTTGCCGGGGGATCGAGGGTGGGAATCCCCTGGGCAAAGGTGTTTTGGAAATCGCCAAAGTCTGCCAAGTCCACATCCAAGTCTAGTTGGGAATCGTACTCCGCACAGTCAATGCCTGCGTCGCCGCCGACTGGGCCATTCATGCAAACGACCCAGTTGGTGTAGTTGGTCGGGTCGGGCGGTACGTTGCAGGTATAATTGCCGGTACTCATTTCGTAGGCACCCATGTCGATTCGGCCACACAGAATACGCGGCAGACCGTCGAGATCGGATGTGCCCCCAACGACGGAGAAGTTCGGATCGCCGGTGTCGATACAGGGTGAGCCGGCCAACACCCGGTAGTTGCCGCCGGCAAAATCAACGAACATGGGATCAGCGTCGGTGCTACCGGGGAAGTTTGCCGGGTCGGGCGGATCCTCACCAGGTTCAGGTACCAGCATATTCATGATACAACAGTAGCTTAGGACAACGTTATTGGAAGCTTGCGAACCGCCAATCAAGCCCTTGTTGTCGCTGTTGTTCCAAAGGACGCAGTTGGTCAGAACGATCTGCCCGCTGGACACGCCGGATACGCCGCCACCGTCTTCAGCTGTGTTGTTGATGATGGTGCAACCGGTCATGTTGACCGTCGTTCCCGCGAACGACTGGGCCGCCACAGCTCCGCCAAAACCTCCCCAACCAAAGGTGCTGTCGTAGGTCGGCGCTGAGTTGTTGGCGAAAAGGCAATTCTTGATCGTGGTCGTATCCCAGCTCATGATCGCCCCACCGACATTCGACCAATTGTTGGTGAAGACGGAGTTGGTCACGGTCAACCCACCGGAAAAGTGGTGGATGGCCCCGCCGTAAGATCCCGCGTTAGATCCGGTAGGGTAGAAATTGTCGGCTGTGTTGTTGTTGAATACGCAGTCGTCAACGACAAGTGGCATGGTGCCATAGTGGGAGATGGCTGCACCCGAGCCTTCAGAGCCGCTGCTGCTCTTGGTGATGTTGGTCGTAAACGTACAGCCCCTGATCATTGGTCCGCTTGCCCCAACGTTGCCGATGGCTCCACCTCCTCCCAGGTGGTTGTAGTTCTTGTCGAAGATGCAGTCTTCGATGAGCGGACTACTATCGGAGTTGTAGATCGCCCCACCCCTGGCCCAGGCAGCTTCATTGTACCGGAAGGTGCAATGGCGAACCGTCGGGCTGCCGCTGATGTTGTACAACCCTCCCCCATACATCTCTGGAGCCCCAGCCGGCGTGCCGGCTGCTCCCAGCATGCCTGCCATGATCGTGAAACCGTCGATCACCGCCGATGCATCGGTGCCGCTGCCAATGACGACGTGAGCGCTGTTCGACGAATTTATGTTCCACGCGGAAGGCCACGGCTCGTAGATATCGTCTTGGCCCACGTCACCGCTCAGGATGGTCTCGTTCGACACAACATCTCTTTGGCTCCGTGCTGTCTCACCGCCGGCAAAGCCACCATACAGCCCCAGCCCATTCATCAATTGGAAAGAGTTGGTAGTATTACCAGCCGGTCCCGGCGTGTAGGTTCCTGCGGCCACCCAGATCTCTTTGACGTCAGAATTGCCGGCGGCAGTAATGATCGCTTTTGTAAGCCGCTTCTCTGCATTGACCCATGACCAGCCATTCTTGGTACCGTTGGCAGTGACATCGACGTACAGGACATTGCATTCATCGGGAGAACCATTGCTGTTTGCGTCTTGGCTAGTCCCTGAGGCGAGATCGCACTCGTCGGCGATGCCGTTGTTATTGCAATCGTTTTCGCACTCATCGGGTTGGCCGTTGGTGTTGCAATCATTGCTCGAGCCACCATCGATATCGCACGCGTCGGGCAGGCCGTTATTGTTGCAATCCGTTTCGCATTCATCGGCGATACCGTTGGTGTTGCAGTCCGTGCTCGTGCCGCCGGCGATATCGCATTCATCCGGAAAACCGTTGTTGTTGCAGTCCGCGCTGCTGCCCTGGCTGATGTCATAATCATCCGGCAAGCCGTTGCTGTTGCAGTCCGGGTCGCACTCGTCTGGGATGCTGTTCCCGTTGATGTCCTGACTGGAACCGGTGGCCAAGTCGCAGATGTCGGCAACCCCGTTGGAATTGCAATCGTCATTTGGCTCGCATTCGTCAGGTACCAGGTTTGTGTTGCAATCTTCGCTGGTACCGTCGGCGATGTCGTCCAGGTCGTTGATCCCATTGTCGTTGCAGTCGTCGGTAAAGCCCGGCGACACGCAGAGTGAAAACGTCTGAGGCCCCTGCGGTACGGCGAAGCCGAAGATCTCTACGGTCCACACGCCGGGAGTTGGGGCATCGACCAAAACCTGTTCGATGTTGTTGATGTGGTCTGCTTGCGTCCGCACTGCCGGGGCCGCAGGATCAGCCAACCCGCCGAGCGTCCAGGGGAAGTGCTGCCCTCCCGAAGGATCAAATACCCGCAAGTCCAGGTCGTTCACCAAAGCAGGGTCCACGTTCGGCGTACCGGGTGGGTCATCCCAGGCGATGGTGGCCTTGAGCACCGTGTCGCCTGGATTGACCACCACCAGTACCCGGGAGACCAAGCCCTGATCGACTTGATCTTCAATGAAATCCCCGGTGCGCATAAAGTCGACAGTCTGCTGGATGCGCACCGAACCGTAGCCGGTCATATAGTCCGGCCCTACCGCCTCAATATCCAGGGCGTTGTGAGCCAACAGAGTCTTGAGCGTTGAGTTCCGAAAATCAGGCTGGCCCGGGAACTGAGCGCGATAGTCCTGGAGTAGCAATGCCGACAACCCAGTGACCGTCGGTGAAGCCATCGACGTTCCGCAGAACGTGGTGTAGCTGCTGGTACCAGCGCTCGAACAAGAAGTCACGCCACCGTCGCCGCCGAGCTCACATCCTGGAGCGGAGATATCCGGCTTGAGTCGGCCATCATCGGCCGGACCCCAACTGGTGAAGCTGGTCACCGAATCATCATTCGAGTTCAACGCCCCCACGGTGATGTGGTTCTTCGCACAGGCTGGTGGAGCCGTTGTGTGGTAGGTGGCTCCGCAGCGCTGAGCGCCTTGCCGTTCGTTCCCGTTTGCCCAAATGATTCGAAAAGGCGAACTGTCCAGACTGAGACTGCCGCGCACCACGGCGTCGATCACCGACGAAGTAACCCCGTAGTCGCCCTCCCATTCACAGGGAAAACCATTCGGCGCCGTGTTGGTTCCTATGGAATTGTTGGCGATGTGTACGCCGTAGCTGTTGATCGCATCGGAATAGTCTGCCTCCAAGTCGCCGGGGTCGGTATACAGGAAACCCTCCTGCAAACCGCCGACCTGTTCAAAACCATACGATTCGATAGTGACCGCCGGAGCCATCCCTTTGTGCGTTGGATTGGCTACACCGGCCCCGCCGATAGTCCCTGCAACATGCGTGGCATGGCTAGACAATGCCGAGGTGTCGCGGTTAGTCAATCGGCCCTGGAAATCCAGGTGCGATGCAAGGGCTGTGCCGCCGTCATAGACCATCACACTCACGCCACTGCCGTCCAGTCCATAGGGCGCCGCCTGAACAATGTCCGCTTCGGTGATCGCTCGATTGCTGCTGTTGACCACCTCGAGCTTGGGCAGAGCGGGTTCCAGGTATTGCACTGCATCATCACCGACCAACGCGCTGACCTGGCTGATCGGCAGTTCGATAACCATGCCGTTGATCGATTGAAGCTGACGTCTAATAACGACGTCGTAAGAACGAACCGCCAAGCGCGCATCGGCTGCATCGACATCGCCATGAAATACCAAGTAAGCGCCGATCCAGGTCTCCTGAGCCGCGCCCGGCAGGTCAGCCACTTCCTCTGGAACAGGGACCACGGCCCAGTATGGCAGATCGCCACGTGCCAGCATGGGGTGGAGTTTCCATTCGACTGCCACAGGCTGGGCATCGACGAGTGACCGGGCCGCAGCTATTGCTGCTTGATCAGCCCCCCCGGGAGGAACCGCGGCAAAGAAGGCGTTATTGCCCAGGTAGCCCGTCAAGGTCAGCCCACCTGCTTGCAGGGTTGCCCGTTGCGAGGCATCGACGGGACCATCGAATTGGACGACGAAGTGGCGGCCTGAATCCATTGGGATTCGGTCTACCAGAGTTTCGAGGAGTTGAGCACTGGTAAGCTCGACCAGGGCTGAATCGCCGGTCCGGAAGGAGACCTGCCCAAGGGCCTGCACAGCAAAGCCCCCAGAGAAGGCCAAGAACCCCAGCAACAAGAAATAGCCGGCCGGAAAAGCCAACCGATTTGTCTGAGACTTCGCCATTTGGTGCTGCCGCATGCAATTGAACATTCGTTGCTCCCCTTGAAGACCTTTTCTCGTTGCTGGGAAAAGCCGTGTCGATCCTGACCATCCTCTGGTCGGGTGAATCCCCTATTCGCATCCCAACTCACTAACGGCCCTCAGCATAGGGCGTACCACTCCCCGAAGAACCGATCCTTAGACGGAATTAAGAAGGCCATTAGCTTGGCCCAGGCGGGATCTGAGAATTGCATCGGCCAGAAGGCCCATGTTTGACGGTTACCGAAGAACCCTACGAAGAAGTGGGACGTACGGGCTGGCGATGGTCACGAGAGGGATGCGACCCGCGGTGTCGGTGGGACTGGTCACTCCACCCAAGAGAACGAGGGCCTGCGCCCTAGGGTTGGACACTGCCTGAACGATCGGGCCAAGTCGCGGACTGCCGGACAATCGACGCATCATCCGCTTGCAACTGTGCCTTCAGGTTGGGTGTCTCAAATACCCGATGCTGGCCCACGACTTCTGCTACATACAAGCGCACCCACCAGGCATCGTCCTGTGCTAGTTTGTCCAATTGTTCCGCCGCTGCCGGCTCGATTTCGCTTGGCTTGAGGAAGCCGTATTGCTGCTTCCAGATAACGCCAGCCACGACATGCTCAGCCCAAAGCAGCGTCTTGATTCGTTGAGGATCCCGCTCTGCCAAGGCCCGCATCATGGTGCGTAGTGCCAGCCCCGGACTCCTCTCATACATGTATTCGATGAGATCCAGCGGCAGGGGCTTCCCTTGCCGCACGGATTCGGCGATGATTTCACGATAGGCAGAAAAATCCGGCGGCCTCTCGGCGGACTGGTTCTCATATCCGCCAAGGACATTGCAAGCCTGCTTCTTGAGCGAATCGTCTTCGGTTTCCAACAGGGGAACCACGGCGCGGATTACAGCCCCATCAGGAATACCAAGCTCCTTGATCACGGCACCGCTCACCATTGCTTGCCGCGTGCTCCCTGCGTCGCGTGCAGCGTAGACAAGCCCTTGAATCAAACCGGTCGGATCCGACGCGTTCAAGGCCCGTAATTTGTCCCACGTCTCCTCGATGGGCTGCCCGTCAGCCATGCTGGCCAGCTGCTGGAGTGCTTCGACCACGGCTGGATTCGGCGCAGGCTCAGGTGCGGTAGTCTCCTGAGCGCATACCGACGCCGACCAACATAGGCTCATTCCCAGCACACCCCGCAAGCAGGAATTCATGATGGAGCTATCCTTCCGCACGTTCAGTAGTTTCATGTCGGGCACGAACATTCCTCTCTGGTCAGCGGGTAACCTGCGGAATCAAGGTTGTTTCCAGCATATCGCGTACTTGAATGAAGTCGTCCACCTCAAAGTGCGTGGAACTTGCTCCCCAGGCGGTCGTCTCTACATCCAGGCCACTGGGGGGTGGGTTCGAGTTGGTCACCGGGCCACCGTCGAGGCCAAGATCCTGAAAGAAGGAGCCATGCTGGTAGTGGTTCAGATGATACGCGGTACTCGGCGGGCGGCGCAGTTCCATGCCTACGTCAAGGTCGGAGTTGTTTGAGACTGAATCAACGTAGGAGGTATAGGTGATGGTGAAAATGCCCAGCGACGCCCGAAACAAGTCAAGTCGATCTGCCAGGTCGTAAGTCGATCCGCCACCGTGGCTGTAACCGAAGATAGCCACTTCCTCGACCAATCGATTCTGAATGGCATCGGCTGCGGCATCGTAGGCTACGCCAGAGCCGTCGGCAGCCACAATATCTTCGTCAAACATGTGGACGTCGTAACCCTGACCATAAAGGACCACGCCCACGAGAAATGTGCCATGGTTGGAATCCACAGGGATGGATGGCACTTGGTCCTCGCCGCCCAAGGCGAGCACGATGCCCTCAAAACTATGAAACACCAAGACGTCCTTGACCAAACTGGAGCCCAGTGGCTCGACTTGCAGTTCGGCCAAGCCATGGAAGAGGGATGTCCACTCGACCCAGAGCGTAATGGACATATCCGCAGGTCCAATAGGTAACGCGTCCGTCCGATCAGCCGCGAAGGCGATCTGCGTTCCTGGTTGCTTGTCTCGCGTAGTCCAGATTTCGAGGCTGTCTTGGCTGCGTCGCAGGGCAAGCTCAGCCCCGGGTTGATCGATGACCAGCTCTACCTCGATCAAGTCATCTTCGCCGGAAGGATCCGAATCTCCGGGCCCATTGATACGAATGCCGGGCCCAAGGGTCGGACTATCCTCAGCGGCTTCGGAGACTGCTGTTCGCGGAAAAGGTGCATAGCCGCTGCCATGCTGTGGGCGGTACGCGGTCAGATCAGCCAATGTTCCCACCGCTCCGGTGCAATTGGGCGGCACTTCATCGGATGTTTTCTCGAACAACGGGGCAAAGAGGGCAAAGTCGCGCAGGTCTATCAAGCCGCTGCCATCTAAATCCGCACATGAACATGCCGGGGCGAACTCGGGAGCTTGACCGAGACAACCGAACAGGTCGGCATAGTCAGCCAGATCGGCAAGCACGTCGCCGTTGATGTCGCCACATGCCAATAAGGGGCCACAGTCAGCCAGCGATATCGCTGGACGTGCGATCCCCCCGCCAACAAGAGCCATGGCAATAAGAACAAGTCTGCGCATCGCGATTATCCCCCGTGTGCTTATCCTTCTTTCCCACGTCAGCGCCGCATAGCCCCAAAGGAAGGATTCAACCAAGACTGGAGTATACTGCACCGGGCGGATCGATTGCCATCCCTTGCGCAGTACATTTGCCGGTCGTTGCGACTTAGGCCGAAGCTGGATTGGGCTATGGACGCCAAGTGAAGGTCCGCATATCGACAAATGTTTACACCACCGAGTTCTCCAAGTAGCATCGCCAACCAACACAGCATCGGCTACATACGCTTGGTTTGTAAACATCCCGGCCGGGGGACGACGAATCAGGCAGCGAAACAGTAGATCAATCTCAGACACTTACGGAGACACGGTGAACTACAGGCTTAGCGAGTTCATTGAGGAGCTTGTTTTGCTGCCACCCGGGACAAAATGCCTGACTTAGATCCAGTCCAACAATCTCGGCGCATCCAGTCGATCGATGTGCTTCGCGGCGCTGCGGCCTTGGGCATTCTCATCATGAATGTGCAACTCTTCGCCATGATCGCGCCGGCCTTCAGCAATCCGTACGGGTGTGCCTGGACCGACAGCGCCAACGTGTTCGTCTGGTCGGCGATTCAAGTCGTGTTTGGCTACAAAGATCTGCTGATATTCGGCATGCTCTTCGGCGCGGGCATCGCGATAACCGACGAGCGAGGCGCAGCGATCGGCCGTTCGGTGGCAGGGATGCACTATCGCCGAATGGCGGTCATGTTTGTATTCGGCATCACCCACGGCTACTTGGTGTGGTCAGGCGACATCCTGTACGACTATGCACTCTGTGGCTGCGTGGTCTTTCTATTGCGGCGGCAGGGCATCCTCGTCCAGCTAGTCGTCGGAGCGCTGGCCTACGCGCTGCCCTTGGCTCTCTTGTTCGTATTCGATTGGGTCCTGCATGCATTGGATCCCGACATCTCGGCAAAGATCTACTCTAGCATGTTTGCCCCGACCGCTGAGCAGATCACCGCACACAATGCCCTCTACAATGTCGGATGGCTTGAACAGATGGGGCCTCGGGCGGCAGAGACGCTTCAGATTCAAGTTGGTCTCTTTCCGCTGGGGCTGTTTTGGGTTTGCAGCGGATCCATCCTCGCGGGCATGGCCCTTTATCGCTGGGGCATGTTCTCGCTGCGTCTTGCAACCCGGTCATATCTAATCATGGTCACCTTGGGTTTGTTCCTCGGCTTGCCCATGATTTTGTACGGGCTTCGACTGAATTTTGCGGCGAACTGGCTGCCGGAATACTCGATTCTTAGAGGCCGATTCTTGTTCCTCCTGGCTGCGCCGATTACGGCGCTTGGCTATGTTTCTCTGATCATGCTTGTATGCCGCGCGGGCTGGTTCAGGTGGTTGACCAGCCGCCTCGCCGCCGTCGGACAGATGGCACTGACCAGCTATATCATGCAATCCCTCATCTGCTCGATCCTGTTCTACGGACACGGCTTCGGCTTGGTCGGCAAGGTGGATCGTGTGGGCCAGCTAGGAATCGTCGTAGCAGTCTGGGCTGTGCAGCTGGCAGTAGCGCCGATCTGGCTACGCCATTTTCGTTTTGGACCGATGGAATGGCTGTGGCGATCGCTAAGCTATGGCAGCAGCCAACCCATGCGCCGGGGCGCGAGCGCGGATTCGGTGCGGACACCCGTCCACAAGAAGGCGGAGCAGCCTTCCCGACCAATGCGAACCGTGTGGAAACTCGCCGCCCTGACTGCGATGATGATCCCCGGGCTGATCTTGGCTGTTACCTGTCAGCTACTCGCCCGGAAATTGGCTGGACCACTCGTTGGCAGGGTGGTGCTCTACCTGATTGCGCCGACCGTAATTTTGATCGCTTCCTATTTTTGCCTCCAGTGGTTCGAGCGCCGACCTCTTGGCGCGATCGGCATCGGGTTCGATCGCCCGTGGGTTGTTCAGTTATTCCTGGGTATCGTCGCCGGCGCGTTGATGCTGATGATGTGCTGGGTTGGGTTGGTGGTGTTTGCCGACGGCAACACTGCTTGGCCAGCAATCGCCCCCAAGTTGCCCGGGCTACGGATGACCCTGGGGAGTATGTTCATTCTGGGGCTGTGCTTCTACGAGGAGTTGCTCTGCCGAGGATACATACTGCAGCTCATGGGGCGAAGCCACATGAAGTTCGCCATCGCGGCCAGTGGGCTGCTTTTTGTCGCACTGCATCTTTCTAATCCCGGAGCCATCTCGCCCGTGGCGATCTTGAATCTAGTGCTCCTTCATTTCTTGATGACCGCACTTTACCTGCGGACGCGGAGTCTCTGGCTGCCCATCGGTGTTCATGCAGGGTGGAATTTCTCACTCGGGTATGTTTTCGGGCTACCCGTCAGCGGGGTGGTATTCAAAGGGGCCATCCTGACTACCAGCTGGACGCCAAGCCTCTTAGCAGGCAACGAGTTCGGTCCCGAGGGGGGGCTGCTGGTCAGCTTTATCTTGCTGGGAGCGACCTTGGCTGCATGGTCGCTCATCCGGCAGCGCCACCCGCACCCTGATTTGCTGGCCTAGCAACTGCCCATTCTTACCGAGACTCGGGACAGGGCGACACCGAGTGTGGATTGGCTTCTTGCCCTGGGCGTGGGGCAACGGGCGGTTTTCTGCTAGGATGGTCGGGCAGTTCGAGGTGGGCTGAGTCTGATTCCTGGGCGAATTGGCCCGGTCAGCAGCCTGGCCTGTGATGGTGAACTCGCCTACCCGATAGGCGCTACCAGACCCCCAGAGGGAGTAAACCAGTAGATGTCGACAAACGGGAAGAAGTTTTTTTTAACTGGAGGGACGGGTTTTCTTGGGCATTACCTGCTTCGAGCACTACTCGTCGATGCGGATGTTTGTTGTCGGGTGATGATGCGCCCGCCGACCCCTGCTAGTCGAGATAGGCTTACCCGCTTGCTGGCTGAGTTGGATGTCGATCTCGACGCCCTGATTGCCAACGGCCGTATCGAGTTGGCCGAGGGCAACTTGCCCGAAGGACTACCATCTGGAACGCTCGAAGGCATCGACCAGGTCATTCACTCAGCCGGCTTCATCACCTTTGCCGAAGAGCGTAATGGCGAACCAGCCCGCACGAATCTGGAGGGCACGCGGTCGCTACTCGACGCGGCTGCCAAGGCTGGCGTGCCTCGCTTCAACCACATCAGCACAGCCTATGTTTGTGGCGACATCTCTGGCATAGCTCCCGAAAAGGTGACCCGGACCATGCCGCCGCTGCGCAATGCCTACGAAAGATCAAAGTGGCAGGCTGAACAGTTGGTCGATGATTGGGGGAATCAGCACGGGATAGCCACCATCTGCCGACCGTCGATCCTGATGGGCGATCTTGATTCAGGTCGAGCTACCAACGCAGGGGGGTTGTACGCCGTCGCCAAGGTGACCGAGTTGCTCGCCCGGGCGGCCAAGGCTGACCCTATGACCGATCCGCTACAGATGGAGCTGCGCATCCGAGGCCGGTCCGATGCTACTGCCAACATAATTCCCATCTGTTGGGCGGCTGACAAAATGGCAGCCATCGCCCTGGACCCCGCCCAGCATGGCCGGGTGCATCACATCATCAATCCCCAGCCGCCGACGCACGCTGAGATCAGGGATTGGATGGAGGAGTTCTTCGGCATTGGCGGAGCCGTCTTCGTCGATATCGATAAGCCGCTAGACGATCCCAACCGGGTCGAGAAAATCTTCCAAGCCATCGAGCAGCAGATGGGTGACTACTTCCGGCACAAACTAAGCTTCGAAAACGGCAGCGGAGGTGCAGGTCCGGATGGTCAGCGGTTGGTAGATCGGGATCAATTCATCAGCTGGCTACGCTACGCCCAAGAGCATGAATGGATGCGCTAAGACCGGTGCAAACAGCAGCGCATGCATCAATGGCAGCAGCCCGTTGAAAGAATTGTGGCACTGGCATCTTGCCAGGGCCTTCACCGGCAAGATGCCGGTGCCACACAGAAAGAGAAAAACCGATCTTCAATAGGCAAATCGCCCAAGCGGAGTAGCGAACAGCCATGCAAAACGAAGGCAGCTACATCTGCGATTCCTGCGGAGAAGAAATCGTAATCCCCATCGACCCGTCAGCAGGATCAAGCCAACAATACACCGAAGACTGCCCAGTCTGCTGCCGGGCGAATGTGATTCATGTTGACTTCAACGCAGGACGAGCCGATGTGAGGGCGGTGGCTGAGTAAAGCCAATTCAACACCATCGTGCGATTGACAATCTGACACTTCAGCGACCGCCACCTGGAACCCATTCCTCCGTTCCGGTAACATTCAACCCATCGCGATTCGGTGATTGCGGGCCAGTTGAAAGCAAGCAGGGAGAAGTCACGATGAACCACGCACGAAGGCTAGCTGTAACTATTATCGCTTTGATCGCGGTGCCGCAGCTAGCTGTGGCCGATGACGCCGCCAAAGCGAAAGAGATTCTCGAAGAATCCCGGAACGCTATCAAACAGGCTAAGACGGTCAGCTACACCGCAAAGTACACTGCCGATGGATGGGTCAAAACCCAGGTTCCGGAGGTCAATGGGAAAGTCACGCTCGGCCCTAGCGGTGAGTATGATGATCCTCGCTTTATCTCTGAAGTCTCGATCAAGAAGCCCGACTGGGAGGAAGGTAAGAGCTTTACTGCCGGATGCGACGGCGATGAGTATTTCCTCGTCGATGCCGGCACCAAGAAGGTTCACCACGACATCGACCCAGTTGTTCTTGGGTCAAATGCGCGCGACATTCAACGCGTCAACATGCCCGAACTGACCTCCGACGATCCCTTCAAGGATTTGCTGGCTGCCAAGTCATACGCCGTCAAGGAAACAACCGTTGACGGCGTGTTGTGCTACGAGATCACGGCTGAGATGGAGGGTCGCCAGGAGAAGGCTCAGGTTTGGTGGTTTTCCAAGCGAGACCACCTGCCCCGCGGCGTTCGGCGGGTCTATGCACCCCGCGGCGACGAAGGCGACGAGGATGGGGCTACCCAACTCATGATCAGCAATGTCACAGCCAAGGCGGATTTCGCCCCGGCTGCCTTCAAGCTCAAGGTTCCGGCTGGGTACACCAAGACTGACGAATTCGCCCCGTAGGCTTGCTGTCCGTGAAGGCGGCTGAACCAGGAAGGCACGAAAACGCGACGGCGCAAAGGGAAAGGCACAGGTTAGGATGACTCACACATAGGGGCTAAGTTGGAATGGCGGGGGCAATGGGCGCCACATCGGTTCGTTGCTCGGAGTGAGCATGTGGGTGACGAGTTTGATGATCTTGAAGAGAGGCTGGAGGAGCTCGGTATTTGTGCGTATCGGCAACGAGCGGGGCAGCTTGTGCTTTCTCGACAGCCTGGTGTTGTATGGCCTGACAGGGGGAATAGCTTCTGGATCTGCCGATTGGGCGAGGACTGGTATGTGTGCACTTGGTCGCCTTACTACTATCGCGTGCCGGCATCGGTAGGGGTGCTGGATGTGGCTGATGCGTTCGTGGATGTCGGTGATTCCGCACAGTACCGCGTGCCTGATGAGTTGGTGGACCGGTTTGGTCTGGTCGAGACAGTGCACAGCGAGTTTGATCGGCTTTGGGATGCGGCGCAGGCGGCGGAATAATGCTGCCCTTCACCAATCGACTTCGATTTACCTTTGCAGCATGGCTCGCGCAAAGGCGCCGAGGCGCAAAGCGTGAGAGGGGACGGCTTTAGGTCATTCCAAGATTCTTCATTGCGGTTTGGTACTTCTCTGAATAGCCGAAGTATTCAATGGAGCACTCACCATCTTCGATTGGGCTGACGATAATGGTCGAATCGGCTCGCCGTGACTTCGGATTCTGACTAGAATCGGAAATCTCTACCGCGGTGCTTCCGTTTGCGGTGCGTTCTACATCCCTAACTGCGTACACGTCCGGGATGAAGCCCTCACTTCCTGTCGGGGCAATGGTTATGATGCCTTGTTCCCAAAATGTGATTACGTCCCTCGTGTTTCCTATCCCCACGAACCACGGAACCCGGCATAATTCCAGATAATCAACATTTGGGTACTTTGTTTTGGCAAACGCAACGGGCGTCGTGGGCGAACTCGGGGCTGAGGCCTGTTCACGGCATCCGGATAATCCAAACACCAAGGCAATCGCAGAGCAGCAGATTCGTAAGCAACACAATGCGGAACCAGAAGGTCGATTGCTAAGGTTTGACATGGTTCATTCCTTACTGAAACGGCTCAAGAACTGCAGGACCATCGAAATTGCCGAGTCGCAGAGATATGGTCAGGTTTTGCGGATTGATCTCGGCGCGCTACATCTTTACTTATCCCCCTCCAAAATCCCCATCCCGCTACGATCCGGATAAGCTGGCCTGGCCGGCGGGTGGTAGCCGTTGCTTTTGATCTCTTCTTGCATGTGGGCGATGGCTTTATCTAGCTGGGGGTCGCCGCCGTTTACCATTAGGGCTGGGTCGTCTATGACTTCGATGTCCGGGTCTACGCCGTGGCCTTCCACGCCCCAGGTGCCGTCGGTTTCGTAGAAGCCAAACGTCGGCGAAGTGATTCGCCCGCTGTCGATTAGGGTGGGGTTCCCCGAGATACCGACCAGCCCGCCCCAGGTGCGCATGCCGATTAGCTTGCCGATCCCCGACTGGCGGAAGTAGTAAGGGAAGCAGTCGCCGCCCGAGCCGGCCAGCCCGTTGATCAGCATGCACTTAGGCCCTTGGTGCGAATCGTATGGCCACGCCCAGTCCTTGCCGTCGCGGACCGCCCAGTAGTTAGACCGTGGCCTATTAAGCAGCTCGATGAACCGGTTGGGAATCTGCCCGCCGCCGTTCCAGCGATCATCGATGATCAGCGCCTCTTTCCCAACCTGCCCGAAGAACTGGCGGAACAATTCGTTCTGACCGTTGCGGCCCGTATCGGGCACATGGATATAGCCAACCTTGCCGCCCGATTTCTCCTCGACATAGGCGCGGTTATGTTCGACCCATGCCCGGTAGCGAAGATTACCCTCGCCGCTTAGCGTTTTGATCACCACATCGCGGGCCTCGTCATCAAGCGTCGGCTTTTCGCTCACGGTGACGGTGACGACCTGGTTGGCTAACCCGACAAAGGCAGCCCACGGATCTTTGGTGACATCAACCGGCACTCCGTTGACAGCCAGCAGATAATCGCCCTGTTTGATGTCAACACCAGGCTGACTAAGCGGGCCTCGGGCATCTACATCCCAGGCGGCCCCTTCGATGACGCGAGAGATACGGAAGGCCCCGCCATCCAGCTCGAAATCAGCGCCCAGCATGCCCACCGAGACGCTCGGCTGAGATTCGAGGTCGCCGCCGCCTCTGGCATAGGCGTGCCCCACGTTCAACTCAGAGATCAACTCGCCGATGACGAAGGTCACGTCCTCGCGGCTTGTGCAGTCGTCGATCATCCTGAGATAGCGCACGCGCATCGCATTCCAATCGACGCCGTGCATATTGGGGTCGTAAAAAAAATCGCGCTGAACGCGCCAAGCTTCAACAAACATCTGCCGCCACTCAGCCGGGGGATCGATGGTGGCTGACATGCTGCCGGTGTCGATGGGCTTGTCGAACTTTTGATCAGCCGCTGCTTTGACGATAGCTAGCTTGCGATCTTTGAAGGCCAGTATGCTCTTGCCGTCAGCAGAGATGGCAAACGAGCCGACGCCCTCAAGAACGGTTTTTTCCTTCTCTTTGTCCTTGCCCTTGCCATCGCCCTTGGCGTCATCCTCGGCGAACTTCTTGACATCGAGTAGTTTGATCGATGGATCGCCACCCGAACCTCTCGGCGCTCCACGGGTGTATAGCAACTGATTCTTGTCGTTAACCGCCAGGTTTGAGAAGCTCCCCTTCTTGACCGGGATCAAGATAGCCCGGTGCTCAAGACCGGCTAGGTCGATCTCTAGCGGCTCTATGTCCTTCTTCTTGTCCTTATCTTTCGAGTCGTCATCGTCGGAATCCTCTTCGTCACCATTCTCGCCTTCGCCTTCGCTGTCGTCTTTGTCGTCCGTGTCGTCCTTGTCGCCTTGGTCGTCGTCCTTGGCATCCTTCGCGTCGTCGACGTCTTCCTCATCCTCGTCGTCACCCCACTTCTCTTCATCGCTCTTGGGAGCGAAGGGAGAGCCGACATCGTCACGCAGCGGTACGACCATGAGCGTGTCGGTATCCGCGTAGATGAAGGTGCCGTCCACGTCGGC
This sequence comes from Phycisphaerae bacterium, assembly GCA_029260235.1. Classification (GTDB taxonomy): domain Bacteria; phylum Planctomycetota; class Phycisphaerae; order UBA1845; family UBA1845; genus OFTM209. Next base: position 21,145 of record JAJDDP010000023.1, read on the forward strand.
ATAGGTTGGGCTGGTGAAATTGCGGTTGCTGGCTAAGTAGAGGTAATCACCTTCCCGGTCGAACGTCGGCCAAGTGTCGTTGAAAAGGCCGGCGGTAACCTGGTGCTTCTCACCCGTGCGGACGTCATACAGCCAGACAGCACTCAGCATCATGTTTTGGGATTTTGCGTAGGCCAACCAGCCCGAGTCGTGCGCCCAGCTCACCCGTAGCTGGCCCGAATACGGATCGGTGTCCACCAGTATCGTTTCGCCGCCTTCGACAGTATGCAAAAACAGGTTGCCCGCTTTGTCCGTGAAGGTGATCTGCTTTGAATCCGGCGACCAAGTTGGGCTATACCGGTAGGTGGTCCCATCGCTGGTGAGCTGCTTGGTCTCGCCCTTACCGTCAGACTGGGTGATGTACATCTCGTATTCGCCGGTTTCGTCACTCAGATAGGCTAGCCACTGGCCGTCCGGACTCCACGAGGGATCCCGCTCAGCCACCCCGGCAGTGCGGGTCAGGTTGCGCGGCGAGCCTTTCTTGGCTGGCAGGGTCCAAATATCGCCTCGGGCTTCCACCACCGCCCGCTTGCCCGTCGAAGAAATGTCCGCGGAAAAGATGAACTTGCCGACCTCAACGCGATGGGCACTCAGCTTAGGCCTGTCGCCTGGAATGGTGACTTTGACCTCGCGAGATGCCCCCTTGGCTAAGTCGAGCAACAGCAGACGTCCACCGTTCTCCAAGACGATCTCTCCTTGGCCGGTAGCTCCGGGACCGTGGGAAGGCCATTTGACGTCGTAGTCCTTGAATTCGGTGACTTGCTTGCGATTGCCTCCGTCGCTCTCGCACCGCCAGATGTTGAGGCGATGCTCAGGCCCGGCGTCCGACAGGTAGTACAGCGTGTCGCCCTGCCACATGGGCTGACTATCCGTGCCCTCCCAATCGGTGATCTGCTTCGAGGTGTGATCTTGAAGATCGAACACCCAGATGTCGGTGGCCATCCCGCCTCGATAACGCTTCCAAGTGCGATGGTCCCGCGAGTGCGGCGTGTAGGCTAGCTTCTTGCCGTCGGCACTAATGGCACCGTTGGCACCATAGGGCACCGGCAGCAGCGAGGGCAGGCCACCCTCAGCCGATACGGTTGCCAGTTGCTGTTGTCGTCCAAGCCCAGCCACCGCGTTCGAGAAGAACAATAGTTCGCCACCCGGTGTCCAACCGCATAAGGATTCGTTGGCTGGGTGATGGGTGACCCGCACGGGCACGCCGCCATTCGAAGGAACCGTGTAGAGGTCGCGGTCACCCTCGTAATTACCGACGAAGGCGATGGTCTGCCCGTCGTTGCTGAATTTTGGGAACGCTTCAGGCCCTGGAGGGCTAGCCAGTGGAACGGCTTGACCGCCTGTGCTAGGCACCATCCAAAGATCGTTGGCGTAAACAAATACGATGTGGCTACCACTCACGTCGGGATAGCGCAGCATAGCCGCATCCGGCGAGACCGCCGAGGCCGAAGAATCGCCCGACTGGCCAGTGACTGAGGAGCGCTGCGACGATGGGGCAGGGCCAGCCGCTTTCTCCTGAGCGCAGGCGGTCGAGGAAAACAGCAGTAGCAGTATGGCGGTGGCGTATTTAGTTAACACGTTTAGGTCTCCGAAGGCCCGAGCGTCGTATCCAAAGCCCCACCACCGCCAAGACAGTCGCCGCGACCATCCAGAAAAAGCAGGCCAGGGCGACGTGACGGCATCAGGGGATTGCTAAGCCTACTGGTATAGCCGAAACGCAAAGCGGTAGAAACCCAGCCGTGGAGGTTGGGACGTGTTTTGACATCTTTGAGTCGCTCCGAACGCCAAGCAGCGCCCTTTCGTCCTCAAGAACGATGGGTTAGCCTGAGGGACATCATGAACGCTCGCCCTCTTCAAATGCGGCCAATGACGCCCGACGAGGTGGTGGAACTCCTGCAATCCCACCACGATTTTCTTGGTCGGGACGCCGGGGCTGACAGGATTGTTGTCTCGAAGGACACGCGGGTTAAGGACTTGGTCTGGTGTTGGCCCGGGGATGACTGCTCAATCAGGAAGTGGCCCTCAGCCGCAAGGATATTGAACGACCTATTTGACATGGATGTTCCGCTCAGTGAATGGCGACTGGTCCTTACCCCGATGAGAAGGAAAACAATTCAAGAGATAGCCGAGTTCGTCGCTGAGCGAGCATTGGTGCCTGAAGTTCCGGCGTTTTCGCTGCTTGGTAAACCGTGCCGGACAGCTGGAGCCTTCTTAACCATCCAGGCGATGCTTGAAGAGCGAGGCGTGGACACCAGCAAACTTTCGCCTGGGACTTGCTTGAGTGAGTATGCAAGAAGCGGGATGCCAGAAATCTACATGCAACTGATGCGGGCTGCCCCGTCCTTGCTGCCTCGAATCGAACCCACCTACCGAGGCGAACTCGGAAATCTCTTCCTCGCCGGCTTTCTCTTATTGGGGACGATTCCTTTCAGCCTGCTCGCGGCTGCCCGCTCAATCGCCCTCGGCGCTCCTCTGGCGATGCTTTGCTTCGGCCTATTTGTGCTGGTGTGGTGGTCGTCAGAGAAACGGACCGACAAACCGATCCGAGTCGATATCAACGGTGTAAATGATTTTCGGGATCTCAGCCGGATCCTGGCTGGTCAGCCCATGGGCGGTGGAATCGACACTCGCTCTTAGCCGCATCCGCTCTAGATACAGTGACTACGCGCTTGACCCTGGGCTTGAGTTAGGCCTTTCGGCTGTGATCTGCTGGTGCATACCAATCGAGGAACTCGACTAGGCCGGGCAACACTTCAGGGTTCTTGCGGATTTCGTCGGCGGTACACCAGCGGATGTCAGCCACCTCGGCTGGGTTGGGCGTAATAGGGCCCCCGTCCGATTCAACTAGCCACCAATCGAGCACAAGCGTTCCCCCGCCGTCAGGCCTGGACCATTGCCATATATGCTCGATCGCCCGCACACAGAGGGATAGTTCTTCTTCCATCTCGCGAACGATAGCATCAGCCGACGTTTCCCCCGGTTCGATGCCGCCTCCCGGCAAACACCACTTGCCACCCAGTCGAACACAGGCTGCCCGCTGAATAATCAAGAAACGGTCGCCGTCGCGAAGAAGAGCCACCGAGCCGCGGGTGATGTGCTCATCTCGATTGGCCTGCGGGTCGTCGCACATGTTGATAGATCAAGCGTTGGTTGTTGGGCTAACGGCCCAACTCGGAGTTGGTGTGTGCCAACCGGTAAATAAAAAGAACCCACCCGGATCTTGCAATCCGGGCGGGCTTATATTGTGACAGGTTTGTCGTCGAGGACGGGTTTCCCCATCCAAGCATCGCCTTTGCCGGTAATGCTGAAAATGCGCTGACGTGTACTCAATTCCGTACAGACCTAAGTCTGCATAAGAATTGGTCTAGATAATCCTCTAGAAAGGAGGTGATCCAGCCGCAGGTTCCCCTACGGCTACCTTGTTACGACTTAGTCCCAGTCACCAGTCTTACCGTCGGCCGCCGCCCCCCGAGGGTTGGCTAAGCGGACTTCGGGTACTACCAGCTTCCATGACTTGACGGGCGGTGTGTACAAGGCTCAGGAACACATTCACCGCGTCATGGCTGATACGCGATTACTAGCGATTCCAACTTCATGGAGTCGAGTTGCAGACTCCAATCCGAACTGAGGCCGCTTTTCTG
>JAJDDP010000221.1 GCA_029260235.1 Phycisphaerae bacterium
TCGTTCTGGTTGGTTGCGGTCATCAGCATAGCCACCGGAATCGACTTGTCCTTTCGCACGGCCGATCAAGTCTATCAGGCAATGCTCTTAGACAAGCTCTCCAAGGTTCTGCTCTTTTGTCTACTGATGTCGCATGTGGTCACCACGCCCAGGCGTTTGAACATCCTGATCTGGACCATGATCGTAGGAACGCTCTACAACGGCTATCAAGCTTGGGAGGCGCCATTCTCACGGTTTTCTCACTCAAGACTGGACGGCATTGGTGGACCCGATTTCCGGGAGTCCAGTTTTCTAGGTGCCCACTTCGCCATCATGTTGCCGCTGATCGCCGTTCAGTTCTTCAGGTCGGGAACGTGGGGCCGCATGCTCTGCTTGGCAACCGGAGTGCTGGTGGTGAATGGGTTGATCCTCACTCGTACGCGAGCAGCCTTCGCCGGAGTGTGCATCGGAATTCTCGCCGCACTGGCGCTGATGCCCCGAGGCCGAAGAGGTAGAATCGTGCTTTGCCTAGTTCCTGCGGTGCTCGGTGCAACCTACCTGATGGACACGGGGTTCGTGGAGCGAATGAAGACCATCGAGCTTGCGCCGGAGAATGCCGACAAATCCGCCACCAACCGCTTGGCCATCTGGTCGGCGGCGGGCACGATGTTTGTCAGAAACCCGCTCGGGGTCGGACTGGGAAACTTCGGGGCTGAACTGGGCAAGTATGATTGGAGTGTCTCCCGACGAGATGCGCACAACACCTTCATCCGTTGCGCAAGTGAGTTGGGCGTACTCGGCGTGGCTGCCTTGGGCACGCTGCTGCTTTCATGTTTCGTGTGTCTACACCGTGCCCGATATTGGGCGATGCAAACCGATGATCCGGCGCAATTGCGGCTCCATATCTATGGGCTGATGGTTTCCTTGACCGTTATGCTGACCTGCAGCCTCTTCATGTCCCAGCTGTATATCGAGGAGTTCTGGTGGTTCTTGACACTTCCGATCTGTTTCCTCCGAAGTGCCGAGTACCAATACGCTTGCAGCGAAGAACAGGTTCTTGAAGCCGAGCCTCAGCTTGCAGAGGCTAACAGCTGGTTTCCCGACGCCTACGCGCCTCTTCCGAATCTGGGGCTCGCATGATGCGGGTGATGCACTTGGTCCATTCGATGACGACTGGAGGAATCGAACGGATCCTCGTGTCCACCGCCAATGGCCTATCGCAAAGGGGTTGTCCCCAATCGATCTGTTGCCTGCATGAGGGCGTCGACCTCCTGGCCGACCTGCTGCCCGAGGTCAAGACCTACTGCCTCAACGCCCGGGCGAACGATGCCCTGCTTCCTCTAAAAATACATCGCGCCATGCGGTCATTTCAGCCGGATGTCGTCGATTCAGTTGATTATTGTAGTTGGCCTGACGGCACGTTGGCTGGGTTGCTCATGCCTGGCGTTCGACGCATCCATACGTTTCATGGATTTTTGGATCGCCCGCCTCTCCGCCATCGCCTCGTCGGTACAGCCTTGGCCAAGGTGACGCACAGGGTCCGGGCAGTCGCCCATGACTTGGCCGACCGAGTGGCAGCCATCTACCGAATACCGCGCCAGCAGATCTCAGTCACCCAGAATGGCGTCGATGTAGATTACTTCAGGCGGGATCGGCTGGCCGACGCGCAGCCGGCTCCAATCCGCGGCGCGGCGACCTTCAACTGCGTCACCGTCGCGTCTCTGAGCACAGCCAAGAATCCGCTTCTGTTGATCGATATTGCCAAGAAAACGGGTCAAGACATCCATTTCACTTGGGTCGGCGACGGCCCTCTTCGCCCGCAGCTCGAAGGCGCCATCCGCGAAAACCATTTGGAGCATCGCATCAATCTGGTCGGAAATGTCGATGACCCTTGGCCTCACCTGGCAAAGAGCAACGCATTTGTGCTCCCTTCAAGAACCGAGGCGTTTCCTGTTTCGGTCATCGAAGCTATGGCTATGAAGCTACCTATCATCGCCGCCAAGGTGGGTGACTTGGATCGAATCGTTGGGCCCAATTTGGCAGGACTCCTCGTCGGTGCGGGTGAGGTTGATCAATTCTCTGAAGCAATCCAAACCTTAAGGAGCAACCCCAGCTTGTGCAGGGCCATGGGGGAAGTGGGCCGACACCGCGCCGTGAAAGACTACAGCCGCAAGAGAATGCTCGATCGCTACCAAGCCCTCTATGGCGACACCGTAGTTCGACGCCGAGGGCAACGCCAAGTCGGGCCAGTGGTGGCTAGTCCCAGAAACATGAGTACGGAATAGTGATGGATGGAATGACGAGTATGGGTGCTCGCTCGAAGCGAGACGATGCAATGCCCCGCGTTCTAATGGTCGGCCCCACGGCCCCGGCGGTCGGCGGCATAGCTACAGTTGTCGAGCAGTTATTGCAGGGTCCACTCACGCAGGGGTATCGGGTATTCAGTCATGCCACGAATGCCCGTGCCACTCCGCCCAGCCATATCCTGGGCTCGGTGCTCCGTCATCTAGGCTTACTGCTTCGGCTCGTCCGTCGAATTCGCAGCCACCAAATCGACATCGTACACATCCACACATGCAGCGGCTTTAGTTTCTACAGGAGCCTTGTAGATGCTTGGATGGCTCGACGGTTTGGATGCAAGACCATTCTCCATATTCACGGCGGCTGGTTCAGCCAGTTTTGTTCCAAGGCAAATCCACTCGCTGGCTGGGTTATCGGCCAAGGCCTTCGAAGCGCCGATAGCATCGTTGTGCTCGGCGAGACCTGGAGACGAGAGCTGGAAACAATCTGCCCTGATGCCAACATCATTAGGGTGCCAAATGCTGTCGCCCTACCAGACATCGAGCCGACCAGCGAAGATGTGCTCGACCCTGGTGTGCCCACGAACAAACCTTACAAATTCTTGTTCCTAGGCGACATCAGCAAAGCCAAGGGTATCGACACGCTCCTGGCCAGTGCCGCGGTCTTGAAAGAACAAGGTCAAGCATTCTCCCTGACGTTAGCCGGGCCTGAATCGGACGACTATGCACCCGACTCTCTCGATCAGTTGATTGCCAAGAACGGCCTTGCTCGCGAGGTCAGCTACGTCGGAGTGCAAATCGGGCATGCCTGTCGCCAGCTGCTTGCGGGTTGCGATTGTCTTGTCCTGCCCAGCCGCGCAGAGGGCCTACCAATGTCAATCCTCGAAGCGGGGGCCTGCGGCAAAGCAGTCATCGCCTCAAAGGTAGGCGCAATACCCGAACTTCTCTCCGACGAATTGTTTGGCATGGTCATCCCACCGAGCGAAGTTCAGGCCCTGGTCAATGCCATGGAGAGGCTGGCGGGCAACCCTCAGGCCAGCAGAGCAATGGGAGAAAACCTGAGGCGACGCATCGGCGAGCACTTTTCCCTTGATTGCCAAGCAAACATACTCGATGGCCTTTACCGAGAGATGCTGGCAGCTGCACCGCTAGCACCAATTCACCACCTGCCAATGGCTGGGGGAGCGCACGCATGAATCCGGCATGGGTCCGCAACCTGATCTACCCGCTCCACGAGCAGATCATGCGACGCTCGACCTTCGCCAACCTGCGCCAACTCGAAGAATCTCAATGGTGGGACCAACAGCAGCTGCAAGGCCTGCGAACCCTTAAGTTGAGGCGACTGCTTCAGCACGCCCAAAGGCAATGTCCATACTTTGACAGCATGTTCAAGGAGCACCGCGTCGATCCGCAAGACGAGAGCCCTTGGGCCTGTCTGCAAGCCCTGCCATTGCTCAACAAGCAGACCATTGGCGATCATCGCGCCTTGATGACCTGGCAGGAGGCACCTGGCGGACTGGTTGAAGCCGTCACCGGCGGATCCACTGGCGAACCCCTGCGATTCTACTTCGACAAGCGCCGGCAGGCGTTCGACAAAGCCGCTCGGATGCGCACCCATCGCTGGTTTGGCGTCAACGTGGGCGACCGCGAGGTCTACCTGTGGGGATCGCCTCATGAAGCCAACCGCCAAGATCAAGTCAAGACTCTAAGAGATAGACTCACCAATGAACTTCTCCTCAGCGCATTCAATCTCACGCCTACGCGAATGGATGCGTACTTCGATCAGATCGAGCAGTTCGACCCAGCCAGCATCTTTGGATATCCAAGCAGCCTCTTCCTCCTTTGCGACTATGGAAATAGGACTGGGCGACGATTGTCTCCCGGATCGCTAAGAGCAGTGTTTACGACGGGCGAAATGCTGGATGAAGTGCAACGTCGGGTTATCCAGGAGCATTTTCGCGTCCCGGTTGCGGACGGCTACGGAAGTCGTGAAGCAGGCTTCATCGCCCATGACTGCCCCGAAGGCGGTAAGCACGTCACCGACGAGAATATCATCGTCGAAATTCTGGACGCTGAAGGGCAACCGAGCGAAATGGGCTGCGTTGGGGAAATCGTGATCACCCACCTCGATGCCTTCGCCATGCCAATGATTCGCTATCGTACGGGTGACATGGGGCGGCACCTCACCCAAGCATGCGGCTGTGGACGAGGACTATCGCGAATGAGGATCGTTGGTGGCCGCCACACCGACCACCTGGTAGGTCAAGACGGTCGCCGCATGCACGGTTTGGGATTGATCTACATTCTAAGAGAGATGCCGAGTGTTCAGAAGTTCCAAATCCGCCAGGAGAAGTCGGAGAGCATCAGAGTACAAATCGTTCCCTCGGATGGGTTTGACAACGATGACCGGATGCACATCACCAGCGGGATCCGTAGATGCTTGGGCAAAGAGACAGCCGTCACCATAGAAACCGTCGCATCCATCCAATCAAGCCCCTCGGGCAAGTTCAGGTGCGTAACCTCAGAGGTTGATACCGCAGCAGTTGTAGCTTGAAAATTGATTCTTGGACGCGGAGATCGGTACGTCTGCTGCTTACGGCAGTTGCGGTGTTGGTGTTTCCGGTTCTCTGCCTTCTGGCGGGGATGTTTCCGAACCCTTCTCATCGCCCATCGACTCAAGAACAGCGTTGTCCGCAGGATCCTGAATCAGTGTAGCCATGAGTCCGTCGGTCAATGGCGACTCCGGCGCTACAGCCTGCATGCTGGATTGCCCGCATGGGCCGAAGGTCGCGTGGCGGTAGAACTCGACCGAGTACTGGGCGCACACAACCCCAATGCCTGCGCCCACAAATGCAATGATAACGTCCGTCCCGCTACAAACCCGTGATCGGATAACCAGCTGAGCCGCCTCGACGGTGAAGACCATCAGGCCAATTCCCAGCACGATCCCGCAGGATCGCCATCGGAATGACGTCTTGGCGGCTGAACCGTAAAACCAGAGCACAGCCGCCAGGGCGATGTATCGCAGCGACTTGCCCAAGAAATCCGCCGACGCTCGGTCAAATCGACCTAGGTAGTATGAATGAAACGGCGCAACATCATCAGATGCGAACCTCTGAGCGGCATAGTCCATGTCGAAATTGAAACGAAACGGCAGCAACCCCGTAAATAGCACATAGGCCAAACTGCACAGCGCGCCCACGCGAAGGGCCTGCAGCATGGCAGGGGCCAGCAGGCGGGCGCCTTCGTAAGCAGAGCCGATAAGAGTCCCACACAGCCAGTAACCAAGCACGCCGGCCACGAAGCGCAGCAACACATCGGTCGCGTCGAACCCACGCGAGACTATGCCTAACTGAATAATGCTGAGTACCACCGCAAACCCGCCTATCAGGTAAAAGGCCAGCAACAACCCTGCACCAGGACGGTACTTCATGTCCAGCCGCAAGAATCCGTGCAGCAACCAGCCCAATATGAGAAACGATAGGCAATCGACGAACCAAGTCGCCCACTGCTCCATGCGTTGGTTTTGCAGGGAGGCGGCTTCCTCTTCCAAACCAGCTTGGTCCGCTTCTTGAACTGCCCGGCCCATCTCATGGCTTCGGGCGAAGGGAACGAACTGACTATCCCGCGCTGCGTCAGCAAATCGACTCACATCCAGCGTGGGCATGAAAGGGACAACCGCGCCGATGAACAACAGCCACGCACAGAGGCTGACCGACGCCACAGACGGATTCAGGCGGGCGTGAATCGCTAGTTTTGCCAACCAGCGCCGCTTGTAGCCTCGGGACAGATAGGCCAGCAGGGCCCCAAGGGTCGCGCCCAGCAAGTTGGCTGCTGAGTCTGCGATGGAGGCGATCCGCGCAGCGGACTGCATTTGAATAGACTCAATCCAGAGGCTCACTCCAGTTGCAATCACAACGGCGGCGATGACTGACAAGCCTGGTTTCTTGGTCAGACGCGTAACTACCGCGTGCAAGCACAGCCCAAGAGGAATGTATAGGGCGATATTGCTCATCACATCGGTGTAGCCTGTCTCGGGGATGGCCAGCTCTGCAACATTCCTCCACGCGGTCCAAACGCTGTTCGTTGGAAAATCAAACGGAACGAGCGAACCCACGCTGATGTAGCAGATGCAAAGGAAGGCAAGCAGTTCAACGCCGTGAGCGTGAACGAAGTTGATCAGGCCAGAATCGGAGAACCTTGGTCTAGCAGTTGAGCCATCGTTGGAAGAGTGGGGCATAGTCTTCCCGCTCACGGGTGAAAGTTTTCGCGACCACGCTGAAGCGGTGCCATGGCCTCGGCAATCTTGCTGGCTTCCAAGACACCAGCCCAACCAATCACACGGCGCGGTTGATCGGCGTCCCGGAATTGCGGGCACGTCTTCAATCTCAATGTGATCACCTAGCGGTTGCTCGGAAGCGGCGGCCAAGCGCGGGGCAAGACCGGGCCATCCGGGGTCCAGCCCTCCTCGAGAGAAGGAGCCACAACCCGATCTGCACGCTGCAAATCACGCACACAGTCGTAGACCAGTTGCTCAAACCGCCGGCTGGCCAACACACGGGCGTCGCAATGACTCATGTCATCATCAGCCAGTTCGGCAGGATGTTCGACGAACTCCGGATCGCTGCCGTCTGCATTCGCTTGAATGGCAGCCAGTGCCGTTTGAGTTCGGGTGTCGTAAATCACGCCGCGAATTCGAGATTGCCAGACGGACGGGTCGGAGGCTGCGTAGACCAGACACAGATTGGCGGAGAGATCGTGGGCAGCACGGCAAAGCTGAGCGGGCGCCGGATTTGCACCATTCAGGTCGCGATCATTCAATGGAAACGCGTCAGCTACATATCGCAGATTGTCGAACAACGAATTCCACGGCAACATGTCGTTGGCGGGTTCCATGTCCAATACCGTCATTCTTCCACCGTCTAGAACTCCATCGACAACGGTAAGGCGAACGACCGCGATCGAAGCAGGGAACACCCCATCGGTGCCTGCCGGCGAAAGATTGACAATTCCGGATTCCTCGGCGGGCAGACCCTCAGCGCCAACCTCGTGCCATTCAAGGCTGGGCCGAAGCAGCACGACGGGCTCCTTGTTCTGCTGGCAACCGGCCATGCACACAGCCAGCACCACACAACCAAACAGATGCGTTTTCACGTCAACAGTCCTCCCAAGCCGATCAATCGAATCCCATCCACCAGAGACACATATCAGACCCTGGCCCACTGGATATCGGGCGAAATGAGGTGCCACTGGTCCTAAAACCGGCTGCTCTCTGGAAGTGGAGACCGCTCCCAATATGGCCAAACTCACTTATAGGACGGCACGAAATTCAACAGCTGTCGTCGACCGCTGGCCCCGCAGGAAGTTTTTTGTGGCCAGTAGCGCCACAGTCAGCCCATAACTCAGGTCGGCTCTGCCCACTTCCGATGCACAAGGCATAATCAGCTCGCTTACCCATTGGATCGAACCGCATGGCCAGCCAGTTCGCAGCAGAACACTCCCTTCCTCTTCACCAGCCCATTGTCGGCGGTCTGACCGGTGGGGATGCCGGAGCCGCTTGGGGAAGGATAGGACGTGTCCAACCGCGCCGGGCGTTAGGGGTTTGGGGGCACATCATGCTCCGCTTTCCCTCGTCCATCTGGATGCTGTTGGATGTTATCGCCCTTATGGTGGGCGTTCGCCTGGCACACACTCATGTGGGTACGCCTGAGATCGTCGGGTATCCGCACCTTGAATTGTGGCAGTCCCTTCTCATCCTTCCGTTCTGCTTGCTAGCGTCATCGTTGGTGTTTGGGCTTTATGAGCGGGAGTCCCTTCTGAGCCGCTCAAAGGCACTGACCAGGATCATGTTTGCGACGGTGCTGGCTATCCTGCTGACCTACATGATCGTCTATGTGTTGATGTACAGCACGCTGTCCCGCAGGGTGACAGCCATCGCCTTTGGATGCTCACTTGTTAGCGGTGCTTCGATCCGTGTATTCACCGCATGGGCGTTACAGCGAGTTCCCCGAGGTCTGCTCATCGTCGGGCCTGGAGTCTTGACCGAAGCTTTTAGCCGAGCGGCTGACGAGGGATTCTTGCCCCACTACAAGTTAATCGGATTCGTTGATGACGCCGGTGATGGATTCAAGTCAATCGCCGGCATTCATCGACTAGGCGGCACCGGTGACATCCCAGCCCTGAGTCGGCGTCACCGTGTCCACGACATCGTCGTAGGCCAAGAAGCAGCCATGCACCCCGAAGTGCTCAACTGGCTACTGCCTTGCTTGCGCATGGGATGCCGCATCACCAACGAGGCTACGTTCTACGAGAAAAGTACGGGGCGAATCCTGGTGGATGAAATCACGCCACATTGGTTCCTGTTTGCCGACTTGCAGGCCCACTGCAACGAGGTGGCCACCATGAAGAGAGCGATTGATGTGGTGACATCGGTCATAGGGCTGCTTGTCGCCCTGCCGCTGCTTCCCCTCATCGCTTTGATGATCAAACTCAACGACGGCGGCCCGGTTTTCTATAACCAAGATCGCGTGGGAGAAAACGGGACCGTCTTTCGCCTCTACAAGTTCCGCACGATGCGGGTAGATGCCGAGAACGGCAAAGCAGTCTGGGCCAAGAAGAACGATCCTCGAGTCACGCTGGCTGGGCGATTCCTCCGCAAGACCCGTCTCGACGAGCTGCCCCAACTCTACAACGTGCTACGCGGCGACATGTCGCTAGTAGGACCCAGGCCCGAGCGACCCGACATTGTCGAAGAACTCGGCCGCCACATCCCCTATTACGCCGAGCGTCACCTGGTAAAACCAGGGATCAGCGGATGGGCACAAATTGGATTCCGATACGGTAACTCCATCGAGGACGCCAAACGGAAGCTCCAATTCGACCTCTACTACCTAAAACACATGTCCTTCGAGCTGGACGCGATCATCCTTTTTAGAACCCTAGGCGTGTTCCTGCGCGGAGCCGTCTGACGCAACGCGCAGGGCTTGGATTGAGTTTCACATAAAGCCTTTTTCGTGCGCTGAAAGTCACTACTCCCCCAGCTTTGGCGGTTCGATGGTGAACCCGGTCGATTCGGTGACCAGCCGCTCATAGAGACGCTCAACTTCCTTACGCGTATTCTTCAACTTCCCTTCGAGCGATTTGATCTTTCTTCGAAACTTGGTCTGCTGGGTGCGGTTGCGTTGACGATTGTGCTCTGCGACCGCTTCATTGTATTGGCCCTGCATTTCTTCATAGCCTGCGATGTGAGCGAAGTAGGCAATCTCCAGCAATTTCATCAGCTTGCCTTGGGCAATCCCCAGTTCGAGCCGGTTGGCTGTATCGATCTCCCGCTCCAAGGCCTCTAGTTCCTTGGCTTTCTTGCGGTAGGGCATCTTCTCGAGCTTGGCCATCCGCTCATCAATGTCTGCCAGCACTGCATAAGCCGCGGCGGAGCTTGCCCGCCAAATGGCATCCGGCTCAGATAGCGGCGCGCCCATGAACTGGCCGTCGGGGTGATCAGCCAGTATCTCTGCGTACCCCTGGGCCAACCGACCCACATTGTCCTTCTTGCGTCCCAATTTCCCCAAAGCAGTTTCAGCCGCTTCGAACGACCCGGCACGAAGATCGACCAGCGCCCCTAGCAGCTTCAACTGCTGCTTGCCGTCGCGGTTACGGCGCTTGGTTTGGGCTGCCTTGTCCAGCAGGTCGCTAGCCTTGGCCCAATCTGAGCCTTCCAGGAGACCGGCGATTTCTATTAAGTCCTCGTCCTGCATGTTCAATTGATCGGCCAGCCGCCTCCCACGGGCATTGACAAATGCCCATTCAAGCCGACGAATCCCAGCCCGTTCGAGGGCTGAAAGCGATAGCTTCAACTCGCCGTCCGACCAAGCAGTCACTGCCCGAACGTTCGCCCGATTCAGCTTGGCTTCGAGCCGCTCGCCCCGTACGGTGCGCACCAACCGCTTGCCTGTGCCGGACAGTTCGATGCCTGTCAGATCTGACAGCTCGTAGGAACCACCTCCAATAGCCACTTTATCCTGGATGTCGCCCAGGCCTAGCCTAGCCTTATTGGCCTCGAGGATGACGCCCGACCCGACAGGATATTGAATCGCACTCTTGGGCTTGGCGAAGGCAACGGCCTCCACGTCAGAGAAGCTAACTTTCTTGGCCCGCCCGGCAAACGCAATCGAAACGGATAGGTCTGTTGGATCAAAAGAAAGCCGGTCACCGCCGTCCATGATCATGTTCGCTTCCTCTGAACCCAAGAGCATGTAGGCTGCTCTTTCCAGGGGAATCTCCAACTTGCCCAACACGGTGTCGAGAGTCATCGCTTTGGTCTTGAGTTCACCGTGGCGAATCGTGCCGTCCTTGCGATAAACAATGACATCCTCTGCATCGCGCTCGTAGTTGGGGTAATTCACCACACCGTTGTAGTTGGTGAAAATCTCCATGAAGGGCAGCACGTCAGTCGCTTTGGGGACACGGCCTTCGCCGAACCCACCAAGAATGAACTGCTGCACCAACGGAGCAGGCACCGCCCCGGACAAGTCCTTCGAGCGGTTGCCGAAACGCTTGTGGGTAGCTACGCCGAAGAATCGACCGGCTACATCGACCACCGGACCGCCGCTATTGCCGGGGTTTACCGTGGCATCGGTCTCTACATAGGTCACCGCTCCGCTCGGTGTGCGTGTTAACTCGGTCACCAGTCCTGAGGTGATGGCTACGTCTTTGCCGCGTTGCCTCCCGCCAGGGAATCCAAAGACCCAAACCTTGGCGTCCTCCTTCAGGTCTTCCTGGATGATAAAGGTCAGATAGTCCGCCGACTGCAGCGGCTGGCCATCCTCATCCTTGACCTGCAAGAGAGCCAAGTCTCCCGACTCGGTCTGGTGCAAGAGCGTAGCCGGCATCCGCCGTTCGTCATCCGTACCGCTATCGATGATCACCGAATACTTGGGCGTGGTGATCTTTCGGAAGTTCTTAGCCCGCTCCTCGACTGACTTGCCGTGATTGGGATCGACCACATGGTTGTTGGTCACCACCAAGCCATTGCGGTTGATAAAAGCACCCGTCCCCGTACCACCTTGATCCGAACCGGGAACCTCGGTGATGACCATCACCGTGGCATTGCGAACGTGCTCTTCAGTAGTGCGGGCCATGTCCTGAGCCACGGCATCAACCGCTGTAAAGACAAGCAGATTGAAGAGACACGCTCCAAGGACGCTGTAAGAAATGCTGCCCCGATCCGATTGGACGATCGCCATGAAGGCACCTCCGATTCTGACGCGATGAAATGAACCGCGCACGCAGGACAAGCTGCGTATCGCAGCGGCTATTATACCAGATGGAGGATGTTTTCCAAACTCAGGAATACAAGAAAGATTCCACAGCTCACAGCGGCCAAAACAGGAGCGTCAGCGCACGTTAAAGTATTTGGCGTCGTTGTGGTGGCAGATGATGGCTGTTGTGGTTTGTTCGGGCTCTAGCTGAAACTCACTGGACAGGGCTACGCCGATTCTACCGGGGCGAAGTAATGGCCATAGTTTCAGCTGATCCTCCAGACGCGGGCAAGCAGGATAGCCGAAGCTGTAGCGCGAGCCTTGGTAGTGTTGTTTGAAGATGCCCTGAAGGTTTCGATCGTCGCGACCGGTGATACCCAATTCAGCCCGCACCTGCTTGTGGATGTACTCCGCCAGCGCCTCAGCCGATTCTACGCCCAGGCCGTGCAAGTGCAGGTAGTCGGTGTAACGGTCCTGCTCGAACCATTCTTTAGCGACTTCGCTGACCCGCCGCCCCACCGTGACTACACTGAAAGCAGCCACATCGAATTCTCCGCTCTCTACCGGGCGAAAGAAGTCGCTCAAGCACCAGTATGGCGCTTTTCGCTGGCGGGGGAATTCAAAGCGTGCCACCTTGCGGCACTGATCCAGGGTCAGGCTGTCATCCCCATCGGGCATTACACCATCGACCAAGTCTGGAGAATCGTACACCACAAGCGAATCGCCCTCCGCCTGGACCGGCCAATAGCCATAGATTGCTTGGGGCTTGAGGATTGCCTCGGCTTCACACTGGGCGACTATATCGCGGTAAATAGGTCGGACCGTGTCGTTGACGTAGCGCTCAAACTCCGCCATCGGCCGACCGGCTTTTCGGTATTGCCATTGAACTTGGAACAACATGTTCTCGTTCATGTAGCCGAGCACTTCCCGAAGAGGAACCGCCTCTACCACGCGGGCGCCCCAAAACGGTGGCACGGGGACCGATTCATTTCGGGAGATGTCGCTCTGGGCAGGTCGGGCCTCAGGCCTGGTCGGCCCTGGCGGAGGCGCCGGCGGCGCATCACCCACCGTTGCAGCGACCGCCACCTTGCCGGCGCCGACGGGTGCAGCCTTGCCCGACATGATGTCAGCCATCAAGCTCAACCCGGCGAAAGCATCCTTGGCATACTGCAAGGAGCCGGTGTACTCAGGCCGAAGATCCTTCTCTACGTATTTCCGCGTCAAGGCTGCCCCACCCAGGATCACCGGAGGAGCCACGCTTCGCTCGACCATGACCGCCAGATTCTCGCGCATGACCACGGTCGATTTGACCAATAATCCCGACATGCCGATGGCGTCGGCTTGGTGCTCTTCAAACGCGTCAAGAATCACATTGATCGGCTGCTTGATGCCCAAGTTGTACACCGTGTAACCATTGTTAGTCAGGATGATGTCCACGAGGTTCTTGCCGATGTCATGGACGTCGCCCCGGACCGTAGCCAGCACGATCTTCCCCTTGCTCTGGCCCTCCACGCGATCCATGAACGGCTCTAGATGCGAAACGGCCGCCTTCATGGTTTCAGCACTCTTGAGCACAAAAGGCAACTGCATCTGACCAGCGCCGAACAGATCGCCCACCGTTTTCATGCTATCCAATAGGATATCGTTGACGATTGACAACGGCGGATAAGTGCCCATCGCTTCGTCGAGATCCTCTTCTAAACCGACGCGGTTGCCGTCGATGATTCGCTGCTTGAGGCGATCTTCCACCGTCTTTGGGACCGACTTGGCCTCCTCAACCAGGTGGGCATCTTTGGGGAACAGGCCGATGAAGTGTTCCAAGGGATTGTAGTCGGCAGTACTTCGATCATAAATCAGATCTTCAGCCGCCGTCCGCTGGGCATCCTCGATCTTGAACAGGGGCACGATCCCGCCGGCATGAAGAATGGCTGCATCCAGGCCTGCCTTTTGGGCGTAATGCATGAACACACTATTAAGGACTCTTCGCAGCGGAGGTTTCAAGCCGAAGCTGACGTTACTCAGACCCAACAATAAGTGAACTCCGGGGAGTTCCTGTTTAATCTGAGCGATACTCTCCAACGTCTCCAAGGCCAAGCGGCGGTCATCCACGACCCCAGTACACACGGTGAAAGTCAGAGGATCGAACAGTAGATTCTGGGCATCGATTCCATGGCGGTTCGTCACCAGATCATGGATTCGGCGGGCGACAGCCAACTTGCGTTCCGCGGTTTTAGCCATCCCTTCTTCATCGATGGTCAAGGCGATGACGGCGGCCCCGTACCGCTTGGCCAAGGCGCAAACCTGATCAAGCCTCTCTTCGCCATCCTCAAGGTTGATCGAATTGATGATGCACTTGCCCCCCAGAAGCTTGAGGGAAGCCTCAATCACCGGAACTTCGGTACTGTCGATCACGATGGGCACGGTGATCTCGGTCGCAAACCGGCGGACGATTTCGGTCATGTCCTTGGTTTCGTCACGACCGACATAGGCAGCGCACACGTCGAGCAAGTGCGAACCCGCCTTGACCTGCTCCGTACCCATCAGCACCATGGCATCGTAGTCTTGGGCAGCCAGCAACTCGCGGAATTTCTTGGAACCGTTGGCGTTGGTTCGCTCGCCGATAGCTAGGACAGCCTTTTCCTGACGAAGCGCTACCGACTGATAAATACTGCTAGCCGATGCTTCGCTGTTGACCTGCCGGTCTTTGGGTCTGCGCCGATCAATTTTCTCTACCACGGCTTTGAGATGCACCGGCGTCGTTCCACAGCAGCCGCCGACGATGTTGACGCCATCTACATCAGCAAATTCCGCCAACCACTTGGCGAGCTCGCCCGGGCCTAGGGCATAGTGCGGTTTGCCATCAACCAACTGCGGCAGTCCGGCATTGGGCTGAACCAGCAAGAGACGGTTGCACCATCCGCTTAGATAGCGAACGAACTCGCTCATCTGCTGCGGACCAGTCGCACAATTCAAGCCCATGATCTGAACTTGGCTATAAGGATCGATGGCTGTCACCGCAGCTGCGATCTCGGTGCCAAGCAGCATCGTGCCGGTGGTTTCAATCGTCACCGAACAACTGATGGGGACATCCCGACCCACCAGCTGCATCGCATCCATGGACGCTACGATGGCTGCCTTGGATTGGAGGATGTCTTGACAGGTTTCGACATTGATGACATCGGCACCCCCCTCAAGCAGGCCTTGAGCACAGAGGGTATAGCTGTGCAGCAATTCGTCCCAAGTGCTCTGTCCGAGCGAAACCAGTTTGGTTCCAGGCCCCATCGAGCCGATCACAAACCGAGGCTTGTCCGGCGATGAGTACTCATCACATGCCTTACGGGCAATGGCAGCCGCTTTGCGATTGATCTCGAGGCACTCACCCTCTAGGTCGAACTCCTGCAGGATCAGCGGCGCACCGCCAAAACTGTTGGTGGTCACCCCATCACACCCGACCTCGAGGAACGAACTGTGCAACTCGTGGATCACATCAGGCCTGGTCAGATTCAGGACCTCGAGGCAATTCTCCAAGCCGCGGTAATCCGACAAGGGTAGATCGCGCTCATGGACGTTCGTGCCGATAGCTCCATCGAGCACCAACACCCGCTCCCGGGCGGTATCAAGGAAGGTAGAATTCATGGATTCGTCTTTGGGGGTTGGCATAAGTCTTTGTGGTGCAGTGCGTTACGCGCGCAAAGTGTTTTCCACGCAAGACTTACCGTTGACCATCTGTAGTCACGTTTGCTCAAGGATTCTCACGGTTTATCACCTGTCTTGACACACTGTGCCAAGAAACAGCCCACTGCGAGTGCACCTCCATTGTATCGGAGGTCACACAAATGACCACTTTTCTAGCGTGCCTTTGCTGGGTCTTTGCATCATGTGGTTTCGCGCCATTCACGGGCGCCGAACCGCTCAGTCAAATGGGGCAGGCCGCTGCCCCATGGCAATCGCCAACGGGCTCTGACGGCGTCATGTTGGCGACGGCCATCCAGAACGAATCGCCACCGTTGGCTGGTGTGCCAGCGTTTGCCAGCGGGTCAACGCTTGGCATTCGTCGTCGACGTCGCCTACGAGTCGTCATCTACTGTCGGTTCTCCAGCGACCAGCAGAACGAACAGAGCCTTGCTGACCAGGAGGCTGCCTGTCGGAGGCTACTCATCGGCCTGGGTCTCGGAGACGCAGAAATCGAGGTCATATCCGATGCGGCATGCTCAGGGGAGATGGCCGATCGGCGGGGCATAAACCGCCTCTGGGAGTTGGTAGAAACGAAGGGCTGCGACGTTATCGTGGCAGAAGAGGTAAGTCGTTTCTACAGGCATGCCACTCGGGCGATGCAGTTCCTCGAATCCGCTGATGACGAGGGCATCCGAGTCATCACCATCAACGATCCCATTGATACTACCAATGATGATTGGAGACTTAACGGCCACTTCGCATCGCTCAAGGCCGAGCTCGACAACCGGCAGACGCGGCAACGAATCAATCGGGCACGGACATCAAGATGGGAGAAGAACTTCGTCGTCCACCACACCATCAAGCCGGGTTACCGTCGAGTACCAGCGTCTGCACCAACCTACACGGCCGGCCTGCGACGCCCGGACTACCGTCGGCAACCGGGCTATGACGGCGCCCGCGACGTCGGGCCCTTCATTGAAGAGCTTGATAAGCAGTGGACGTCCACTATTGAGCAGGCGTACACCATGTGCGCAAACGACGAGGCAACCTGGGTCATCGCTCGAAACCTGATTGAGAGTGGCCTGCCGCGGTCGTCCCAGGCCCCAGACGATCAGTGGACCGAGATGGACGATCGCAAATTGATCCGCGACCCACTCTACCGTGGCGAAGAGGTCTTTGGACGCATCCATATTCAGAAGCGGGTTTCAAAGGGTGATTCGATCCGAGTAAGGTCCAAAGCTGAAGATGTTCTGCGCCGAGACATGCCGCACTTACGCCACGTATCAGATTGGCTATGGCACGCCGCCAATGACTCGCTCGATCGACGCAGATCCCGAACGGAATACAAGCGTGGACCGAACCATCCCCCTTCCGGGCAGGAGCGTGACCGGAGAAGTGCGTTGTCCACCCTGTTCTTTTGCGGTGTGTGCGGTGCACCCATGTACCGCGACGGCCGCCGCTATCGCTGCGGCAACGCAAAGGAAAGGCCTGGCATGACCCGCGAGGGGATAAAATGTTGCTGGAACCGGTGTTTGCCAAGTCCTGAAATGGTTCTCTCCAATTTCGCGTGCGGCTTTACTGATGCACTCCTCGTACAGGAAGGTGCTTTTGCGGTATTGGTGTCCGAGGTTCATTCCATCCTGACCAGTGGCGGTGCGGACACCTCCCGCCAGGTGAATCGACTCGAGCGCAAGCTGGCCGCGCTGGACCGTGTTTGTCGGCGGCTGGCCAAGGCACTGGAGACTGACGGCGATCTCAAGGCGGCGGCAAACTTGCTGAGTAAGCGGGAAGCAGAGAGGCGGCAGATGCGGAACGAGCTGGAGCGCATTCGGGCTCCTCGTGTCGTAACAGGCGACCTGCCTACCATGCATGAATTTCGCGACATTCTCGACAAAACCAAGGGCCAACTCCTCGATGGAACCGGTGGCGAAGCGAACCCGTTGCTTCGGCGGCTGATCACTCGGATCGAACCCCATCCTTACAAGTTGTTCGACACGGGCGAACTCTTCCTGCGTGCCCATTTCGAGCTGAACCTTGTGGGGTTCCTGCCCGACGATGTGCGTAACCAACTCAGCGCCGACGGTGCAGTCAATAATCTCCCGGTGTCAAGGATCCCGGTTGTTGCGGACCTCTTCAAGGTGCCCAGCAGGGTTCAGCTAGCTCAGCCGATGGCGGATCTTCTCGCCGGTGGGTCAACCATCGCGCAGGCTGCGAAGCGCCTCTGTATTCCTTTATGGAAGGCCCGTGGTGCTGCCAAGACGGCCACGGCGATGGCGGAGCAGGGGCTGAGCGATACATACAGTCGGGTAAGGTCGATGCCTGCCCGACCGCCGCGATGGAAGCCAAAGAGTCGGCCTGATGTGTTCGATCAGAAAGAGGCGGTTTGAGGCCAGTTGTTACACGCTGATAGCATCAACCGCCTTTTTTTAGCTATCAGGGATGGTCAGCCAGCGATACATTTGAATGGGAATAGGCCCTCGATGAGTCCTCTTCGAGGGCCTATTCCCACTCCGGCCTTCTTCGGTCCGCGACACGAGAGCCAACGAGCAGTCAATCGATTCAAATGGGGAGCGCCCCACTCAGCGCATAGACTCGAATCATAGCGGGAACGGCTTCAGCCGCTGTCACTCAGTACAACTAAAACTACCACAGTAGAGGCCGTCAGCGTGGTACATGACGCCGTTGCACCAATACCCAACGCACAAGTGATCATCGGTGCACGTGCAGGCTACGTCTCCGGGGCTGGGACAGTCGGTCGAATCTTCGCCCGGTGGACTTGGGTGACACCGCCCGTCTCCCCAGACGTAGGGCGCGTCGGTAGGGCAACAGTCTTGGGAGTAATTAATCGGTTGACACCACCCTGGCTCACACAGGGAGCAATCCCGGTTGGCGAGCACGCATTGGTTCCCGCTCACGATGTACCCGGGCTCGCAGGTGCATTGGCTTGGTCCTGTAGGCGTGGAGCCGGATGGGCAGTTGGCGTCGCCGACACAACCAGTATTGGTAGCGTTAGCAACGTAGCCGTCATCGCAGTAACACCTCCCCGATGCATCCGGTGACGCGTTGGCCGCACAATCAATATCCGGCTCGCATTGCGACCCCGCGTTGTCGAGCATGAAGCCTGCGTCGCAAACGCAAGTACCCAGATCGTTGACAGTCGAATTGGCGGGGCAATTCGTGCAGTCTGGATCAAGGCTCTTGCACCATGTCTGACATTCCCCATCCCAATAGAGATTGAAGAGCAGGCAGTAGTCGCGATCCGGTTCAATGGATGTGCATCCTTGGCCGCTCGGATGTGGGTAAGGAAACATTGGCTCGCAATTGTCCTCGTTGCGGCAGTCATACAGATACGACGTAACCGCGAAGCCTGAGGGACATATTGGCACGCAAAAATCAAAGGCAGCACTGTATTCTTCCTCCGGATTTTCACAAGTTGGTTCGGGCATATCGGGGGGATCGACGGGCGTTTGGTCCAGTAGTTCCGAAACATCCAAGGCGCTGTTCGCCGCGTCCACGATCGAACCCGCACAGTCTCTGAGGAGCGCACACTGAGAGAGGTTGGTTGTCACGCTCGTAGCTTGGGCCAGTTCATTATCCTCCCCGGACAAGAGTTCCGATGACTGCTGTGCAAGATAAGAACCGCAGCCGACCGCCGTCAGAATGGTTGTCGTGGGCTCCGGGAATGCTGTGGCTAAGCACGAAGCAATTCCGAGTACATGCCCCATGATTCCAAGTGTCGGGCGAAGCACGTTGTCACGGAACCCAGGGAAGGAACTTCGCGCTGTCGCAAAACCCCGTTCCCACAATGCAGCCGAATAGCTCGTCTTGGCTCCAGCACCCTTGAATCCTAGAACTCTGGACGTACTGATCGATTTTAGAGAGGAATCAAAGGGCACAAGGGCCTCGTGCTGGACTCCGTTGTAAATCGTGGAGACGCGGACGCTCGATGCCGTGTAATCTCGCATCTCGTAAACGCGCCCATTGTTCACCACCCTGGCGGGCAGACCATCGGGCCCAATCATCGCCGTGATCGAGTCGCCGTTACGGCTAGTGTAGGACACACCCGTCGGAACCAAGAGGCTACCGCCAGAGTCTTTTTCCCCCAGAATCGACATCACATTGTCGTCGGTATCCTCGATGACAATCGCAACATCCGTGGAGAGAACGGTTACCTCAGAGATCCTTGCGATTTGCGGAAGTCCGCTTGTGCTGCAATCCGTGCAAGAAGGGTCGCCCTCAGGCTCGTCGCATGCCCCAAAACTCAAGCACTCAATCGAATCTGTTTTGGCGTCGTTGGTGGCGACATCTTGGTTAGTCGAGGGAATAGTCGTTCGCGTTCTCCCCGCCGAGGAGGATGCCCCACAGCCAACTCCGCCGGAGATTTGGATCAACATCAAAATGAACACTACAACGCGGTGCTTAGTGCGGCGATAATTGAGACTTACCCTAGCCGGGCGTTCTAATGGGCTCTTTGTCGATTGCGGTCTGAGTTCGGAATATGGGCAAGTCATGACTATTCTCCTTGGCTGGGCACTGCTTAGCCGTTCGCGGTGAACGACTGCCTTCTCTCAACGCAATTCAGACACGAAATCCTTCCATCGTTGCGCGCCATTCTTCCCGGATCTCCAAATTCCTGAACGCTGCCGAGAAATAGGCTCCTGCCTTGAACGGCCAAGACCCAGCCTCGTGCCGCTCAACAAACGCCCTGCCACCGGCCTGTACGATATTGCTAGGGTTGTGCGTTGTGCGCAAGCTCTTCTCCTCCATTGTTTTCCTTCTTCGGGTCGCGTAACTAGGTCTTCAAGTGTGGGTACGCCTTGCCTTTGGGCTTCTTATGCGGTGTTCAGTAAGAAATAGAGAAATGCTTGCCGGATTGAGGCAACAGCGGCTAAAATCTAGTCTTCGGGCCACCTCTCTGGAGAGGTTTGCATGAGCGACATGCCTACAACCCGTGCCAGCCTGCTTTTGCGGGTCCGAGATCCTAAGGATTCGGATGCCTGGGCGGACTTCGATGCCATCTATCGACCGCTGCTGATGAAGTTCTGCTCATCGAGTGGGCTGAACCATGCAGATGGCGAAGACCTCGTCCAGCATTGCATGGCCGCCATCCATCGGCACATCCAAAGTTTTGAATATGACTCCAAGAAAGGTCGGTTCAAGGGCTGGCTGCGGACCTTGGTCAACAACAGGATCCGCGACATGTACCGTCGCAGAAAATGCGACCAAGCCAAGACTGCAGATTTTGAACGTGAACAGAGGCGCGAGCCATTGCCCGAGGATGTGTTCGAGAAGTTGTGGTTGAACGAGCACCTGAGGCTTGCGCTCCGCATCGTCAAACAGGAGGTGGAGAAGCGAAGTTTTGAAGCCTACCAGAGGTACGCCATCGATGGGCAATCCGTCGAACAGGTTTGCCGGGCGATGGACCTCAACGCAAACCAGTTGTATGCCATCAAATTCAGATTGACGCGTAAGATCCACCAACAGATGAAAGAATTGTTGGACGGGGTTGAGGAATAGACTGATTTGTTCGCCAGGTCGAGTGAGAAGGTGACCTTTCCCCACTAATTGTACCACATCCTAGGTTAGTGTTTTCCGATTACGCTTTCTCCTTTTCGTCGTTGCGGAGGGAAGGAAGCCGGGGTCCAGGGGCAGAGCCCCGGCGGGGGTTTGGGGGCGGAGTCCCCAAGGGCTGCGTCAGCAGCGGCGGCTGTCGGCGACCATTGGAGCGCCTCGGGTGCGGGTGGTCGGTACCCCAAGGCACTGTGCGGTCGCACCGTGTTGTAATGGATAGGCCAGCGCTCAATCAGGATCTTCGCCTCCTTCAAGGTGTAGAAGATCTCTCCGTTTAGCAGTTCATCTCTCAGCTTGCCATTGAACGATTCGCAATAGCCATTCTCCCAGGAACTGCCTGGCTCGATGAACAGTGTCCGCACGCCCACGCGCTTGAGCCACTCACGAACCACCGTGGCGGTGAACTCCGGGCCATTGTCGCTTCGCACATGTGCCGGAACACCCCGCGTGGCAAACAGCCACGACAACCGCTCCAAGACATCATCAGATCGCAGTTTCCGGGCAACGTCAATTGCCAGGCACTCCCGAGTATATTCGTCCACCAGGGTCAGCATCCGGAACGACTGTCCCTCGTGGGTGTGACCGGTGACGAAATCGTAGGCCCACACGTGGTCACGACGCTCCGGTCGCAGACGAATGCAGGAGCCGTCGTTGAACCACAACCGGCCTCGTTTGGGCTGTTTCTTCGGCACTTTCAGCCCCTCCGATTTCCAGATTCGTTCGACACGTTTGTGATTCACCAGCTTCCCTTCGTTGCGAATCAGCCCGGTGATCCGCAGTGTACCGTAACGCCCGTACAACGCCGCCAGTTCGATGACTCGCCGAGTCAGGGGGCCCTCGTCATCGCGCACCAACGCGAGGTAACGCTGCGTCGCACGGGGTTGACGCAACACTCGGCATGCCCGCCGCTCGGAAACTCTGAAGCGATCCATTGCTCTTCCAACCGCTTCCCGCTTCCGGTGCGGGCTCACAAATTTCCCGAGGCGGCCTCTCGCAGAATAGCCTTGTCCAACTCGGCGTCGGCCAGCAAACGCTTCAGTCGGCCGTTTTCCCGTTCCAATTCCTTGAGACGCTTGGCCTGGTCTACCTTCATCCCGCCGTACTCTCGCCGCCATCGATAATACGTTTGATCCGTGATACCGATTCTCTTGCTGGCTTGGGCGACAGACTTGCCCTGGGCGAGGAGCACATCTGCTTCCTGCAGTTTATTGACGATCTGTTCCGGTTTGAATCGTTTCCTGCTCATTACCTTGTCCTCCTCTATATCGAGACCCGCGAATCATAACAAACCGGGTGGATCAGATTTGGGGGGAAAGGTCAACGTCATGCTAATGGTACCAAGCAAGAGGGGTCGCCACACCGTGGCGACCCCAAACCTCGTCGAATCCACAACCCAGTGGTGCCTAACGGCTTCTTGACCGAGCAAAAGCTTGACCCTGCTAGGGGCTGCAGTTCTTGCCAGTCGCACCAATTCTGCTCGAGTGCAACCTTCGACGGCGCTGCATGGCCGCCAAGCCTGAGAAGCTGAATAAGAACGCACCCATAGCCCCAGCCCCACATGGTGCTGCTGCACCGCTTCCCCCACCGCCCTTCAGCCGGCGATCTTCGATCGGTCCGCCACAGTCTTCTGGATCCGTTCCAGGGGCACAAAGATCGGTCACCGCACCCGGACTACCGTCGTCACACTCCCCGTCATTTCGATACGGACATTCGGTCGGCGGTGGTCCACCGCCTATCTGCAACATGTTGTCGAATGTCAGCCGGTCCCGCTCGACGAAGCTGGAACCATCAAATGAACCTAGAATCAAGACAACCTCGTATAGCCCATCCGGCACATTCAGGCTGATTGAAAACACCTTCACCACGCCCCGGCGGCAGTATCCGCCTTCGATCAGGTCACCCTGCTCCGATCCGAGGGTATACTTCACTTGGCTAGTGGGATTTCGCAGAGCCAACTCGTACAAGAGTGTACCAGAACTGCCACCGTTGCTGTCGTTGCAGAAGTCGATCCCTATCGTGGCGGTGCTGCCTGAGATCTGGTAGCTGGCCTGTTCGATTCGGAGTGCCGGCTGAGCCAGCACAGTCCCATGTAATACCGTCAGCAAGACTAGCCCCGCTCCAGCTATAGCCCTTGGGGAGCGTTGGCTCTGCGGTTCGCCGCGATCATAGTCTCTTGAACTCATTGTTTTCTGCTTCATTGTTTCGTCCTCTCAAACATCATTGCCGGGTCTTCAAAGCTGAGTACGCGATGCCTCAATGTTTCTTATGCGTAACTTGGGGAGTTTCGTGAGACTGTTTGCAAGATAGAGCCTGGGACCACTAAGCTCGCATTGTGGCCCCACTTTCTTGGGGAGGAATCTGTGTGAGCGATCTTCCAGCAACCCGCGCCAGCCTGCTTCTCCGGGCCCGAGATACGAAGGACTCTGAGACTTGGGCGGCTTTTGATGCAAAATATCGACCCCTGCTGATATCGTAGGGATGGGCGAATTCCACTTGTGATCCACCACGCCGCGCTGAGTGTAACTGCATGATCCATCTGCAAAGCAAGACACTCGGACTCTACAGTTCCAATGGTTGCCCAGTAGCGCGCTATCTAGGCGGCTTGACTGGTTTGCCCATCGGCACCGACCGGTCGATCGAACTCGCATTTCCTGCGATATAGGCTGACAACTGCCGCTGGCTGACCGCGGAGCGATACCATCAGGCATTTGACTCGAACCGCCTGAGCGAATCGAACCAAGAAGGCCAACACCAAGGTCCACTGCGGACCGATCATCTCGACGTCGGAAAAGTCGAACACGATTTCAGTTGGTGCAGCGGCGGCGATTGCCTGTTGCAATGCACTGATCATGTCATCGACTTCCCGAACGCCGAGACTCGGACCTGGAAAGAAGACATGCATTGCGCCACTTGTGTGAGCTCGAAACTGCCGGCATTCGCCCTGCTTCCTTGCGCTCAAGTCGGTTTTCCGGCGATCCCTTGCATTGTCGATCCACCACATGACATCCCTCCTTTTGTCGCAATTAGCGGCCGTCATCCTGGAATGTTTGCGAAACTTGAAGTTCTTCGGTCTTGCCTGTCGGACGATCTATTCTTCTTGAGTCTTCAGGTATGAGTACGGGCTGCTGTGAAACTTCTTATGCGTCATCTAAGATTGGCCTAAATCCTTGAGTTCTTCGACGATTCCTCACTCCACGAGCATGATCGTTCCGCCCTGCCCATTGGCGATGGTCATGCTTGAACTTGTCTCGTAGCCCACGCTGGCGTAGCCGGTTGCCGGTAAGGTAGATCGGCCAAAGCCGTGCAGAATCGAAGTACCGGACACGATATACTCGGTTCTCGCTTCGTATTCGACGATCACTTCTGATGCTCCGCCAGATGGGCGTTCGAAGGCCAAGTCGTGAGGCACGATTTCCGGATAACTCACGACCCATTCCCGAACGGCTGGTATTGTGTGCTCCACCATGATCTCGAAGATGGCCGTCGTGTTCTTATCATCTTCGTTCGGCATTTCCTGGGAAGCGATGGTCCTATCAACTGACCGGAACACCGGCGCCTGGCGCCATCGAGTCTTGAACATCTGGTGCGACACACGCTTAGCCGACTCCGTCCATCGAGGGGCATAGCTCAGATCAATCGAGGCACCATGGTTTGTCAGCCAGCTCACAAAACTTTGGCGACCCGAGTGAAGCTGCTTCATCGTCTCGGTGGTTGCTGGGGTGATGGTCTCTTCGAAGAACGACTGAGTCTTCGCTCCAATCGATGTCGTTGCATGCGTCCACGCCTTCTGCCACTCGGTGGTCGAAGGGGCAGATGCAGAGGAGGACGCCACTACGAGCGGCACTGACGAGGACGCCTTCGAAGCCGAACGATTGGGCCCTGATGGCCGTGCTAGGTGCGGTTTTTCGATCGGTTCGCTCGGTCCTGTCGGATCGGCATCGCCCGCCAATCGGGAGGGAGTGACCGGGCTACGCGAGTTAACGAAAGGTAACGACTGATCGCGCCCGGAACTGACGGCAGCAGTCATGATTAGGGCCGTCAGGCAGGCAACCACTCCGCGTGACTTGCGGCGGGAGGCCGGCGTGTGGCGCTGTCGGCGAGTTCCAGCTGCCTGGGTAGCTTTCCATCCAGCCGATGTGGCTGTGGTTTCGGTTATTGTCGCAGGGCGAACAGAATCAGACACGTTCTTAGAGAGCGATGTATTCGCGCTGGCCAGGCCGACCAGTTGTGACGCAATTGTGTGTGCTGTGGGTCGATTCTGCGGGATCCGGTCGATCATCTGCATTACGAGAGTAGACCAAGCCTGGAAAGCTGGCTCCCTGCTCTCGCCGAGTTCCTTGTGGATCGTGGTAGTCGGTACTTTCATGCCCAGGCACTCGACCATGTGCATGGCGCGGTGGGCATATGGGTCTGCTGTGAAGTACGGGTGGCGGCCATGGGCCCAGAGATAGAGGATCATGCCGACCGCGATCACATCTGATCCCGGCTCGAAGCTGGTATACATTTCCCGGCCGCACTTATCGGGATCGATGAAGGGCCAGATGCGATCATCACAGTCCGTCACCTCATCAGACAAGACTCGCCACTCCGCAGTGCGGAAGATGGAATGGGCAGTCGCTGGACGTTTGCAGGCCATGACCCCGGGACAGATCGCCAGGTTCAGATATGCGTCCGCGCCCAGCACATCGGCAACGATCGGGGCGAATCCGAAGTCGGAGACCTTCACCCGTCCGTCGGGCGTAATCAAAATGGAGGCTGGGCAAAGGCCGCCATGCACAGCCGTCGTCTTGTCCGGGTACTCATGACAGACGCGAAGCGCGTCGATGACCCCGCTGATCAGCTCGAAGAGCGGCCGATCCTGAAGAGCCGGCGGCGAAAGCTGAAACAGAGATTCGGGAGCAAGTGGGTCAGCCGCCTCGTGCTCAACGACCAGGCCGCCCTCGGTCCGCCGAACGGAACCGGTGAAACGGAGTACATGCTTGGAGCGATCAGCCAGTCGATTCTGAAGCTGGACCGCCTCGGCCAGCCTATCTTCCAGCCGATCCATCTGAGCCGGAGTAACGTCCTCAGGCATTCGAAGGAACCTGCCAAATGATCGGCTAGCAGGGCCCACGATATAATTCGAGCTAGCCGCTGTCGGCGTGGTGCGGGTGTCTGATCCTGTGGTCATGACCTGTCTCCTGGCAGAGGGCTTCCAGTTCTTCCAGGAGATAGACCAATCGACGGAGAGGCGTTGCGCTGCAACCTCCCAAAAACGCGGAATTAGCGCTGCCGGCTTACTTCATTGGTACGCAAACCGCCCAAGGAACCCACATTTGAAAGGCTGATGATGGCATCAAACATAGGTGCCTTGTGATTGTACGACCTTCTTGTACACGAGACCTAGCCCTTCGAGTGGTGCTTGGAACTGAGCTGTCTCGGCGCTATTTGCGTCCCCCGTTGACTTGTTTCGGTCAATCGTGGCGAGACCAGAAATTCCCCTTGCGCCGAGACTCGCCATATAACGGTCCTGAGTTGCACCACCAGCATCCAGAGTCTTCATTTGAGCTAGCAATCGGCGGCCGAGGTCCGGCTTGTTGCCACCGGCCCTAACCTGCGGCGACAAGTGCAGTCGCCGGACCCGGACTGCACGTCAAACCGCCAGCCACGGGTCTTAAGGAATACTGGGCGCTCCCACGGCGCGGCTGGGCTGGCGGTCGTTTCACTTAGTCGTGACCAACTCTCGGCACCGCCTGACCCTCCAGATCAGCCTCAAGACCCTACAAGTTGGTGCCCTACCGGCGTCTGAAAAATCCCCTAAGGACATGCCGGCCCGGTATTGCCAAACAGCGGCTTGACGATCGATGCATCTCCGGTTGAGACGATGTCGTTTTGGTCGAAGTCAAACTCAGCACCTGCCGTTGTAGCATCTTGGCCGAAGTGCGGCTTGATGATCGAGGCGTCTCCTGTCGAGACGATGCCGTTGCGGTCGATGTCACCGGCTAAGCCACGAACGCAGGCGCTGGCACCGCAATCAAGGGTAATGGTGCAGGCGTCGCCATCTTGCAATGCAGGAGACAAATCGACCGTGACTGTGCTGCCAAGTTGTGACACCGTGGCTACTCCGCCGTAGGCGCCGTTGTTGATGCAACTTACCACAGCCGAGGTAGCTGACCCAGAATCGAGATCTAATTCGACGCTGGTGATGCCGGACAATCTCGGTTCGATGGTACTCGCCCCCATCATATCGAGGCAGATGCGGTTGGCTGCGCCATGATCACTGCAACTCCGGGCCGCCACGGTTGAGCAGCCACCGAGCTGAACGAGTTCACCGCAACCTACAAGACTTGGCGAGTTGGCACCCAGATCGATCAACGTTTGATAGTAAATCCGCACGTTGTCCAAGGTGATGGTCGAGCCGGACCCCAGCACGAGCGTGTCAACGTATAGCGCTTCGCCGCATGGACTTTGGGCAAGTCCATCGTTGTCGGACAGATCGCTGAAGGTCACCTCGCTGCTGGCATCAATATCGAGCACGCCTATGGCGAAGTTGTTCTGCAAACCCGTGGGCAGAGCGCCGACGTCCTCACCGGCTACCTCGAAGGACTGAGGCAGCAATCCATTCATCAATAGCGTGCCGCTGTCCATGTCGAAGCGGTAGTTGTCCTGCGATTGGTTGTCGAAGTCGCCAGCCAGTTGCACCGGCATACTTGAGTCGAGCAGCATGCCGGTAAACTCGCCGACGGTGATCGAACCACCTACAGCCACCGTTGCATCGCCGCTAACTGCCAGTTCCGGCGGGCTGCAACCTCTAAAGCCGCTACCGTCCGCACATGGTCCGTCGGAGATGACAACATCACCGCCGACAATCAGCTCCATCTGGTGATCGAGCTTCAAGCGTCCGCCGACTGCAGTGCTAGACCCGATGTTCACATCCAGCACGTCGATCAAGGCATCCGAGATGTCGGTCGGCTCGAGAACACCGCCCGAATCTATGGTTAACCCCTGACTTAAACTCAAATCAGCAGGACCTGACAACTCGAGCCGCCCCCAATTGCTCACTTCGACCGCGGTACCGCTCAACGTGCCTCCGCCCATGCCCATCGGGGCATCGAGCCCCAGCACGCCGCCTGCGGTTGACGCCAACGTCCCGTCGATGGTCAGCAGGGAACCGCTCTGGAAATCGAAAACGATGTTTCCCTCGTTGACGACGTTGCCGACAATGGTGTTTGCCAAGCCGTTACCGGTGATCGTACCGCCGGCCTCGTTTTGCAGGCCCAATGGGCAATCGAGCGTGGCGTTGGTCATGTCGATGGTGGCGCCGCTCTGGTTCACCAGCGAGGCGTTGCTGAATGTCAGCGTGGAGCCGCCGGTCATATCGATGAGACCTGCCTGTGACACGGTATCAGCTGAGACGATAGTCCCGGCCCCGGACCCATTGACGAGGCTGCCGGAGGGCTGATTGCTGAACGAGTTTCCGGCAAGCCCGGTGCCCAAGGTAAGGCCCTGCAAGGAGGAGACGTTGATCAACCCGGCGTTGTCCACATCGGCTGGAACCAAAATGCTGCCAAAGGCGACACCACTATTGGCGTTCAACACACCTTCGGCTGCGATGGTCACCGGACCGCCGCCCAGGGAGGCTCCGTTCTCGTCGAGTTGAATCTCGCCAAAGGCGTTGATGCTTGTTCCCAAGCTGGTGGTGAGCGTTTCGCCCAGTAGCAGGGCTGTCGTGTTCAGCGCATCGTCTCCGCCGATGGTGAGTGATTCAAGCTCGGTACCCGCTGGGCAATCTGCATCCGGGCAACTGTCCACCTCAAAAGAACCCGGGCCGCCAATGGTCACCAGATAAGACTCCGGCGGGACGTTACCGGGCAGGTTGTCCGGCACGCGCAAGGGCAGCCAGTTGGCTGGGTCTTCCCAATTCAGGCCGTCGCCCAAACCAGTCCAAATCGTGTCAAACGAAGCTGTTTCGCATTCATCAGGCACGCCGTTGGTGTTCAAGTCCTCCTCGCACTCATCGGGAATGCCGTTGTTGTTGCAGTCCACGAGGAACAGCAGGTTGTTGGCGTCGCCGAGGCCACCGGCACCTGGCGGCACGACTTCATCAATGTAGATTCCCGTCACTCCGTTGTAGCGACGGACCAAACCCTGAGCGTCGTTCCAGTCAGCAACGTACAGGTTTCCATCCGGCCCGAATGCGACTCCCTGCGGTGCAATAAGGCCACCTGAGGGTGCGTCAACGAAGCGATCAAAGTAGGTCCCAGTTTGCCCGTCGTAGCGCAAGACTGTGTCGTTCCCGTTGCTCAGGACATATAGATTGCCATCAGGGCCGAAAGTAAGGTCGAACGGCACCGCGAGGCAGAGGCTCGTATCGCCTGGACATCCGGGGACATCGCCCGTGAACTCATCCATAAAGGTCCCGTCCAGCCCGCTGTACCGCAAGACGTTGCCGTCCACAGCCGGGTCCGTGTTGTTCGCCACATACAGGTTACCGTCAGGACCAAAAACCAAGCCGTTTGCGGTGGCCAGACCGCCACTTCCCGACGTCACGAACACTCTCACGAAAGCTCCCGTTGTTCCGTTGTACTGGTGAACGGTTGCATTGGTCCGATCGAGGACGTACAGGTCATCATCAGGGCCAAAGGTCAAATCAAATGCCTGGCCCAGGCCCTCGGATCCCGACGGAACAAACGTATCGATCAGTGCCCCGTTCCCACCCAAGAAACGATCCACCCTACCAGCTACAGAAGTCTTCGTAACGTATAGGTTGCCATCCGGGCCGAACTCCATCCCCAGTGTCGTTCCTGCGCTAGTGGCGAAAGCACCAAGCACAGTGCCGTCAGCACCGTAGCTGAACACACTTCCGGTGTTTGAGCTACTCACCAGAAGTTGGAATTCGCTTGTCTCGACAACCGGGCTGACTTCGCATTCGTCCGGAATGCTATTGGTGTTGCAATCCTCTGAAGTGCCACCGGCTATGTCAGTGCCATCATCAACGCCGTTGGTATTGCAGTCAGGAATCTGGCGTTCGTAAGCCCCCATGTCCACGATTGCTGTGCTGCCGTTGAAGCCGGGAATATCGACAACGCGCGGGTTGGCATCGAGGTCAATCGCTCCATCTGGAAACTCAACCAAGAACGCAAGCCCATTCGGATCGAGAACGCCGGGATAGTCCTGATCTACCCAATCACCAAGGTCGATTTCTGGATTGGCTGTGAGCGAAGGCCCCCAAATAGACAGCAAATCCTCCTCACCTCCACTGTTGTTCGGCTGACCCGCCGGCGAGGGGAATTGGCTCCAATTCGTCCAAGACCAGGGCTCGCCGGTTATCCACTCCCACCCGGAGTCTGGTTCTGGAGTGCCCTCGGGCTGGAATCCACCAATCCAAATCTCGGTGATGTCTACATCATAGAAAATCCCTGTTGAGTCCAACAAGCCATTCAGGAAAAGTTGCTCTTCTGAAGCTGTGATTGCGGCCAAGTGTGAGCTTCTGTTTCCCCAAAATGTCGCCGCGATTTCCCGAGCCTGATCCCAAGATGTCTGGGGCGCCCTCATGAGCTGGTAAGCGTGTCCGTTTCCACCAGAGGCTGCTAGCCATTCCGGCACGACGCTGTTAGTCCCGGCGTCAATCGCCGGTGATAGTGGTCTCAGGTGGTAGTCGTTGATCTGATACGCCGCCCCGGTGACGCCCTCGGCTGAGAAGTCACCCCAGACTACGATCTCTGTAGCCGTGTTGCTGACGATGAGCGTTTGCAGGAATTGCGTGGTGTTGGGATTGAGGAACGTGCCGGCCAGTTCGTCCACCGTAAAGCCCGCGCCCGAATCGGTCAGGGTCGTTTGCCCAGTAGCTGGATCATACGTCGCGTTGGCCGTCCAACTGCCCGAGGGTCCACCGATGAACTGCGGATCGGCGGCGATGTTGCCAGCAAGCCAGTTCAGCGTCCCACCGTTGCTGAACACTCCACCCTGACCACCTTCAAGATCGCTGGAGCTCACGTTTCCCGTGCTTCCAGAAAGGAAAACCTCTTGCAGTGAATCGCCCCACAAAATACTGTTGGTTATGGATAGCTCACCCATCCCGTTGTGCACGCCACCCGCCGCGGAAGCAGCCGTGTTGCCGCTGATTGTGCAATTGGCGATGGTCACGTCGTTCGGAAGCATACAGCATGTCATATTGATGGCTCCGCCATGCACACCCGATTCGTTGCCGGCGAAAACGCAATTGGTGAAGCTGGCGCTGGAACCGTCAAATACCCTCACGGCTCCCCCGTCGCCATTGGCCGACGCAGTATTGCTCGCGAAAGAGCAATTCGTAGCGATGACTTGGCTGTTTGCCGCGTAGATAGCGCCCCCGCCCGGGCGAGCATTTGGATCCGCCGGCGCCATACCGGTGGCTTCGTTCGCAACGAAACTACAGTCGACCAAGGTCGTAGTGCTACTGCTCACGGTGGCGATCCCGCCCCCACCACCGTTATCGTCGCCAGCGGTGTTGCCAACGAACGTGCAGTCGGTCAGCGTCGGACTCGCGCTGGTGTCGTTGTGCATTCCGCCACCGTTGGCCGCTGCAGAGTTGTTGATGAACGTGCAATCTGTCACCGTCGGGTTGCTGCCGACGTCGTTGGACATGCCGCCACCGCCGAATGTTGATTCGGGAGCACTGTTGCCCGTGAACGTGCAGCCGGTGATGCTGGCATTACTATTTCCGGTGCTGGCCATGCCGCCACCGCGCGACCCCTCGCCCCCTATCACGGAATTGTCTGTGAATATGCACTCCTCGACTATCGGACTGCTTCCAGCCACATAAAGGCCCCCACCTTGAAATGCGGTATTGTCGATAAATTCGCAGCGGCGAAAAACTGGATTGGTCCCGGTGCCAGAGACAAATACACCTCCTCCGGCAGCATTTGTTGTTGCGACATTTTGGCGAAACATACAATCGAGGATCTGTGGCGTGCCTCCGCCCCGTATCGAAATTCCACCGCCCGCACCGCAGGTCGCTTCAACAGGGAAGCCGGCACTGTTGCCGGAGAAGACACAGTTTCTTACGGTTGGGCTACCGCTTTCGATTTGAAGCCCAGCGCCGGCGCAGTCAATCAGGCTATTATCGGTGAACACGTTAGCGTTGCCATGGGTAACGGAGAACCCATCCAGGATGCCGCTGGCAGATACGCCCGTGCCGGTTAAGACGTTGTAGCTATTCTGGTTGTCCAGGATGTCGTTTCCGTCAAGGTCACCGCTGAGCACCGAATCCACGAGCGGATTGAGGGTGGACCGGTCAGGATCGGGCAGGCGTTCGGAAAGAAGTGCCTCTGTTCCGGCGAACCCACCATAGAGTTCGACATTGTCGAGCAGTTGGAAGGTCGGCGCGCGTAGGCCGCTTCCAGGGACGTGTACGCCGCCAGCCGGCGTGTACCCACCGTCGGGAAGATACGTTCCGTTGGCCACCCAGAGTTCGGTGAGGCCGCAGGGTATGGATGCAGCAGCGGCGAGGCCCGACTGAAGTTCGACGTAGGCGTCGGTCCAACTGCTGCCGTTGTTCAGGCCAGCGGCTGAGGCGTCGACGTAGATGCGGAATTCGAAGTTGTCACCCACGCCGTTGGTGTTTGCGTCCGTCAAGATTCCGTCGGCGATGTCGCATTCATCGGGGATGCCGTTGGTGTTGCAGTCCATGCTGGTAGCCGCCAAGGCGCAGGAGTCGGGCACGCCGTTGGCGTCACAGTCCGGCTCACACTCGTCGGGCGTGCCGTTGGTGTTGCAATCCAGGCTGAAACCAGAGTCAATATCCAAATCATCGGGAATGGCGTTACCGTTGCAGTCTTCGCAATCGTCGGGTACGCCGTTAGCGTTCAAGTCGGTGCTGGTGGCGCTGCTAATATCACAAGGGTCAGCCGCGCCGTTGCTGTTGCAGTCTGGCTGGCAGTCATCGGGGATACCGTTGCTATCGCAGTCGGGGATTGCCCCGGTAAAGATGTCGCACACGTCGGGGATCAGGTTGACGTTGCAATCGCCCGAGCAGTCGTCGGGGATTCCGTCGCCATTGCAGTCGTTGCCCACCAGCTCGCAGGCGTCAGCCACCAGGTTGGCATTGCAATCCGGCTGGCAGTCGTCCGGCAGGTTGTTGGAGTCGCAGTCGTCGCTGAAACCCGAGGAGATGTCGCAATCGTCGGGGATGCCGTTGGTGTTGCAGTCATTATCGACCAGTTCGCAGGTAGGCCCGGTTAACTGCAAAGTGAAGTTGCCCGTGTTGCACGAGTACCCCGAAATGCGCACCAGATAGGTCGCACCGGCGGTGGCCGACCAAGATACCTCAGATTGCAGGCTGCAAAAGTCGTCGTTGCAGGCGATCTGATTGCCGGTCGTACCCGGGCAAGCGGAGTGGACCGAAAGCACCGTGTCATAGGAAGATCCGCATAGCGACACCGTGGCTGTCCCGCTCTGCGTAGGAGAGTAGGAATACCAGACGTCCGGGCAGAAGCTGGATGATCCGCAAGTCACCGCCCCATCGCCAGAAGCGCCGCTGGTGCTGCCACCAAAGGTGGCACCAGGACAGATCGCCGGGGCGAGCGTGCAGGAGTCCGCCGGCGGTCCGCCTCCGGCAGCGTCACAGACATCGGGTACGCCGTTGCCGTTGCAATCACCTTCGGAGATGACTTGGCAACTATCGGGCACAGTGTTTCCGTCACAATCTGAGTCGGCACCGGTGGCAATCTCGAATGAATCCCGCAGCCCATTGCCATTGCAGTCTTCGCCGGGTGGGATCGCTCCGTAGAGGGCGGCTGCCGTAGCCGCGTCGCCGTCGCTGAGGTGATCTACCTGGCCAATCAAGCTTTGCCACGCTTCGTTAGGCGGCAGCACCGTGATGGTGGGCTGCCCATTGGAACTAAAAGCAAACTGGCTGTAATGCATGACCGAATCGAAGTCGTATGTGCCGACTGTGCCAGCCTCGGGATGGATGTCAAAGTTGTGCTCGCGGCCCGATTGGATGTTGCCCCAGTTGATCTGCACGAAGCTCTCGCGGTCGGGACGAGACTGCTCGTGCCAGTAGCCCATGGCGTGGGCAAGTTCGTGGTCGATAATGAAGCGGTAGGACCAATTGAAGATACTGATATCCTGCCGTCCACCGATCATGCCCACATAGGACCAGTTGCCGGTGCCGGAAAAGATGTGGATGTAGTTCGCATGCCCGGCCCGCTGGATGAAATTGACGCCCGACCGTGCTTCCCAGTCAGCCATGGCGTCAATGGCGCGCTGCTGGTTGCTGGCGCTGACGTTGCCGTCGAATTCGTAGGGGATGACGCCCAAGCCGTAAGCGGTCCAGAGATTGACCGCTGTTGTGCCGCGCTGCCCGATGGGCACCACCACGTCGCCCTCGATCAACTCGAAACCTTCGGGGATGCCGAGTTCTGCCTCGCTGAGCCCGCGATTCAATGTTCCTGGAAAGGAACTCGCATCGAGGGGATCCTTCTCAGGCCGTTCCAGTCGGCGGTCATCGATAACTTCTCCCGCTGAACCACCATCAGTCTGGGCGAAAGTGCGGTTGCCGCTCAGCAATAGCCCCAGAACCAATACTGCACCGATTCGATGCGTAGAAGTCATAGTGGTCAGTCTCCTTTTGATGACTCTAATTTGGACACAGCTCGAGTAGCCCGGCTTAAGCGAATCCCATCGTAGTAAATTGACAAGCGCGATACAATGCTGCCACCTTGTGGCATCTGGGAGGCACCGTTAAGGACAACAGGCGAAACTGGGTTTTCTTCCCTCGAAAATCGACTTTTAGTTTTTTTCCGGGCATAATTGAGTCTAATACGGACTGGGCGCGGTGCTTCGTTACTGACGGGCCAGGATGATGACCGAAGGAACACCACTGAGCTTGCTTGATCGCATCCGCGATGAGGGCGATCAAGCTGCCTGGCGCGAGTTTGATGGTATCTACAGGCCCATTCTGCGCCGCTATGCCCAGGCCTGTCGTATGGGGCCAGAAGACGTTGAAGATGTGGTGCAGCACTGCCTGGCAACTATCCACAAGCACATCGAGGAATTCCAGCACGACGCCAAGATTGGTCGCTTCCGAGCTTGGCTGCGTAAGATCGTGACGAACCGCATACGCAACCTGGTGGCCGCTCGATCAATGCCGACAGCCAAGACATCCCAACTCGACGCCGCCCAGCATCGCGAAACGCTGCCCGAAAATGCATTCAATGAAATCTGGTGGAATGAACACCTGCGCTATTATCTTGAGGAAGTACGCGAAGATGTGAACGACAAGTCCTACCGGGCATTTCACTTGCACGTTATCGAGCAACAATCCGTCGAGCAGGTGTGTAGTCTGTGCGATTGTACGCCCAATCAACTCTACAAGATCAAGTGGCGCATCACCCAAAAGCTGCGCGACAAAATGCGGGGGATGATCGACGATGAGCGATAACGCCGGTGGCTGCCTAAGCCGCGAGACGATCAACGCCTACCACGCCAGGGATCTCGGTGACGACGAATTTACCTACGCCCAAGAGCATTTACGCCGCTGCCCAACGTGCGCAGCCTCATCGTCCAAGCTTCTGGCCGAGTGCGAGCAAGTCATCGACAGGTTGAAGCACTTGAAGGATGAATCGGACGATTCAGCTAGAGGTCCATCCCCGAGCAATCAATTCCCCGGCGACGAATCCCCTCCGTTTGAACTCGATGGAGATACGACCCAGACAGTCGAGGGTGGTACGCGAGCTCCTCGGTACCCGGAGGTTCCGGGCTATCGAATTGTCGGGGTCTTGGGACAGGGCGGCATGGGCATCGTCTACGAGGCCGTGCAGGAAAAACTGAGCCGCAGGGTCGCCCTCAAGCTCTTGCCACGGGTGATCAGCTCGGCCCATCGGACACTCGTGCAGCGATTCCGCCGCGAAGCCACCGCGGCAGCAAAACTTCACCATTCCAACATAGTCCCCATCTTTGATTTCGGCGAATCGCACGCAGGGTATTACTACGCGATGGAAATCCTGGACGGCCAATCGATGGGCAGCATCATCAAGCGAGTGGCCGCCATCGACACACCTGTAGCAACGCCGACGGAGATTGCGTCGTTGGTGGGCGTTGGCGGCACAGCCTCCGCTGAACACTTGATAGAAATGGACAATACACCCACTTCGACCCAACTGGACGCTTCGCTAACGGATTCGACGAGCGATTCTCGCGGCCGAACGTCAACGGGCAAATCGAAGCTGTACTACTACCAGGTGGCCAAGTGGGTCGCCGACATCGCCGACGCCCTACACTACGCCCATCTCAAGGGCATGATTCACCGTGACGTCAAGCCAGCCAACATCATGGTCTGCCAAGATGGGCGCGTGGTTCTCGTTGACTTTGGACTGGTGAAGGAATCAGCCGACGAGTCGGTCACCATGACGGGATCATTGCTGGGTACCTACCGATACATGAGCCCCGAACAAATCGGGGCCAAGCGAATTAAGGTCGATGCCCGGACTGATGTTTATTCACTCGGGGCTACGTTGTACGAAGTGCTTACACTGCAGCCGGCGTTTGTTGCAGCCGAACAATCGGAGTTACTCGGGCAAATCCTCTGGCGCGAACCTGTCCCGCCGCGAAAACTCGCCCCATCCGTTCCCATCGACATGCAAACCATCTGCCTCAAAGCGATGCAGAAATCACCAGCTGAGCGTTACGCCAGCGCAGGTGACATGGCCAACGACTTGCGGCAATTCCTGGGCGATATGCCCATCAAGGCCCGGCCCGTTGGACCAATTGGGAGAACCACGCGCTACCTGCGGCGACACCCGTTGGCGACGGGATTATCGAGTGTGATTCTGATGCTGATGATTGCTCTAGGACTCAGTTCAACATTATTGACCAAGGCAGAAGAGAAGCAATATGCTGCTGAGAAGATGCAGCGCGTCGCAGAGGAGCAACGATTCAAGGTAACGCTTGACAAAGCCTGGGAGCTCGTGAGAAACGAGGAGTGGGAAAGCGCGGCTGCCGCTTACCGGGAAGTGCTCGGAGATAATCCCAATAACCTGCGAGCCCTAATCAACTTCGCCTACATGTTGAAGAACCAGCACTACGCTGACGGAAACAAGCGCTGGCTCAAGGAGGCGCTCGCCCTAGCAAATCGCGCGGTTCTTCTTGATCCCGAAAGAGCTGGAGCGTGGAACGCCAAAACCATCGCGTTGCGCGAACTGGGGCGATACGAAGAGGCGTTGGAGGCCTGCAACGCTGCACCCTCAGCAGGGCGCAACTCGTGGGCCATCCTAGTCAACAAGGGAGGTCTCCTAGCAGCGATGGGCGATCTGGTGGCTGGGAAAGAGTTGCTGGCTGAAAGCATTCGTCTGGCTGAGTCCAGTGGGAAGAACCCCGACTTCCTCGCATTGCGGAACCTCGCTGCGATCCAACTCGCCCTAGGCGACTCCGCGGCATGGACCACACTTGAGGAGGCCGGCAAGTATGCTGGGAAGGCTATTGCGGGAATCGACTCGTTAGAGGCCTTGATGCAACTACGGGTTGAGGCACACCGTGATCCCCAGTTGGCCCTGGAGCGCGCGTCTTCCGCCGACAGAATGAGCGGAGAGGATCACAGGAATGTCGGCATCATTCGCGTGCTCGCCCTCGCTCGGCTCCTAAACGGTGACTATGATCGTGCAGCCATATCTGCGCGGCGGGTGCTTGAGCTTACGAAGGACGCGGACAAGTACGCTGGGTTGATCCTTGCAGTAGCGTTGGCCAAGGACGGCGACCTTCAGGGTGCCATACGGCTACGCTCGCTGCTTGCAAAGGAATTCGCTCTATCGGACCCTCAACCTGAAGCGTCTTGCACGCTCGAATCGCGAATGTTGTGGTGCCATACACAATCCGACCTCGATGCTCTTCGTCATGAGTTGGATGAGCTACTCGGCGCTGCCACGCCGTCCTTAGACTCGCCTGGTTCCTGATAGCGAGCCAAGCTGTGGTAGCATGAGGCCGAGCACGGTTCCGGCCCCCTAGCAACTTGCACGAATCAATGAACCAACACCTCGTGTTCCCGATCCCGACGACACTCTGAACCACTCCAAGAGCTGAATTACTTCCGCCTGCCGATCGTCGACTCGGTCTTGGCTCGCCGCTACCAGGAATTCCAAAGATGATCCAAAGCCGGGCTGATGTCGCGAAGTCTTGCATAAGAAGTGTCTGGGCACCCCGTACTTGACTGTGAAGGTACGGCAGAATCGTAGCCGGGAGGAGCGAGATGCCTGATTCTTCCCTTCTGCAGCCGATCGATACGTCAAACTCGCCCCTCGCATAGCTTTTTTGGCGCAACACGCCTCTTTGATCAGGTCTAGTAGGGCAGGAACCCAACAAAGGCTCATTAGAGGAGAATA
The DNA here is from genome assembly GCA_029260235.1 of Phycisphaerae bacterium. GTDB lineage: Bacteria > Planctomycetota > Phycisphaerae > UBA1845 > UBA1845 > OFTM209. Next base: position 38,119 of record JAJDDP010000221.1, read on the forward strand.
ACGATGAGAAACCAAAACCTACTCCTAATCGCTTCTTCCACCGGGCTCTTCCTAGCCGTTGGCCACGCTGTCGCTCAGGACACGTCGCCCTGCTCGGAGGGCTACACCATCACTCTGGTCCCCCCGCTCCCGGGTGGCGAGACAAGCGTTGGACGTGCGATCAACAATTTGGGTCAGGTAGCGGGCATATCTCGTCTCGGTGGGTTCGACCACGGTTTCCTCTGGTCCGGCGGGGATCCAATTGACATCGGGGGGCTCGGTGGCGATCGCACAACGGTGACCGACCTCAACGATGCCAGCCAGGTGGTCGGTTATTCCGAGAAACCCCATCCAGAGAATCCAGACTACCTCCAGAACCGAGGGTTTATCTGGGAAGACGGTGTGATGGCTGAGACAGGGCACCTCGGTGGTTCCACGAGTCAAGTATTCTGCATCAACGACGCCGGCAAACGCGTCGGTATTTCTGACCTCTCGCCGAACGGACGCAGTGTTGTCTTGTCATACGACACGACCAACGTCGCCCTATTCGATCCTGGCTCAATTCTCCTGAACAGCTATGCCTCGGGGATCAATGCCCGAGACGAGATGGTTGGATACCAGTGGGTCGATGCAGGAACCACCTTCGAGCGCTTTCGTGCCGTTAGTTGGCACGAAGGCGTCTTGAGCGAGTTGGGGTTTGATGCCGACCATGCCTTCGCCGCTGACAACAATGATATTGGGGACGCCGTTGGGTACGCCTACACGGCGGATTCAACGATTGGCGTGCTCTGGGCCCAAGGCGGTTCACAGGCCTCGAACATCGGCAACCTCGGTGGATCTCCTGGGGTGGCCTACCCATCGGCGATCAACAATGACGGCTTCGTCGTGGGCACTTCGACCGACGTCTATGGTACTCCGCACGCCTTCATCTGGGCGAATGGAGTCGGGATGGTTGATTTGAACGACTTGCTTGAGCCAGGAAGCGGTTGGCTACTCACCACAGCAAATGACATCAATGATCTAGGGCAGATCGTCGGCGTCGGTCAACTCTTGGGTCAGACCCGTGCTTTCGTGATTTCAGCATGTGAGCTCATCATCGATTCAGACGGAGATGGTACGCCGGACGAGCTTGATGGCTGTCCAAGCGATCCGAACAAGGTTGAGCCCGGCGCATGTGGGTGTGGGGAGGCAGAAACTGACACGAACGGTGACGGCTGGCCAGATTGCATTACGGATCCGATGATGGAGCCATGCGAATTCGACCGGTTCATCGGCAACGGCCTGGCCTCGGATTCTGAATTCGGTAGTGGCATAAGCGCTCAGGGCGACACGCTGATCATCGGAGCGCCGGGGCCTTACAGTTCTGTGACAGCTGGATCTGCGCTCGCATTTCGTCGAGAGGCAGGGCGTTGGGTTTTCGAACAAACGCTGTTGCCGAGTCTTCAAGGCGACATCGATTTCTTCGGTCGCCATGTTGTCGTAAACGGCGACATCGCGATGGTCCAGGCAAGCTCGGTCAATACGCAGAGCGGCAATCGTGCTCATGTCTACACACGAAACGGGCCCACTTGGACCGAGATCCAGATACTGCAATCGCCTGACGGCGATACAAGTCGCTGGTTTGGCAAGTCGTTTTCCTTTGACGGCCTCTGGTTGGCGGTCGGTTCGATTCATGGCAACCTCGAACCCGGTCGCGTTTTCATCTACCGTTGGAATGGAACCGCATTTGAATACATGCACAGCCTGACCGCTCCAGCCGGCGTGGGCACCGGGCTGTTTGGCAAGGCGTGTGCCCTCGAGGGTGATACGTTGATCGTCGGAGACGAGGGCGGCTTCGGACCGGTCTCTGCGTCCGGCGTCGCATTTGTATATGGCCTCGCCGGTGACACCTGGGAGTTGGAGCAGGAGTTGTACAGTCCAGGCTTGCAGGCATTTGACGCCTTTGGCCACGGCTTGGCTTTCTCTGGTGAAACGCTCGTGGTAGGAGCTGCCGGCACATCCGACGACGCCGGTGCCGTATACGTTTTTGAATGTTCTGCCTCGACCTGGGCAGAACAGGCCAGGTTCTCGCCCTATGAACTCCGAATGCAAGACATGTTCGGGACGTCGCTGAGCCTCTCGGGCGACTCGATCCTGGTCGGTTCCATGCGAGACGACGACGTGTGCCAAGACGGCGACTATTGCGATTCAGGAGCTGCCTATCTCTACCGCCGCTATGGGGAGTCATGGTTGCAGGAGGCCAAGCTCACGGCCGCTGATGCGACGACCAATAGCTGGTTGGGCCGATCCGTGCATCTGGCTAATGGAAGTGCTTATGTGTCCGGCTCGCTGAGCGACGGTCGGATCGTTGTGGAATTTGCAGTTGATGGTCGTGAATGCGGAACGGTCGAGGCTTTGGAGTTTAATGACTGCAACAGCAACGGCATTGACGATCAAGACGAGCTGGATGCCGACGGTGACGGATTCATTGATGGCTGCGACGGTTGCCCCTCTGACTCGGCAAAGACTGAACCTGGCCCCTGCGGTTGTGGAATTGGGGACAATGACGGCGACGCGGATGGTGTCGCCGACTGCATAGATAACTGCCCGTTCACTTCCAATCCAATGCAAGGCGATTCCGATGCAGACGGTGTTGGCGATGCGTGCGATGACGCATCGCCTGGCGACCCGACTCCTGATTCTCTGCCCGAGACGGATGAGGACACCAACGGTTCGACCAACCCAACGGATGAAGAGACTGGTTTCGGGTCAATTGATCAAACGGGAACAGAGTCCGGCGTTGACCCTCCAACGAACGGAATTGACGATGGTCGCGACGATTCATCGAACGACAATTCAACCAGCGATGACGGGCAACCCTTCGGTGTCGGTCAGCCCACCGGTGGGTCCGGCGGTGCTGCACCGTCTGGGGCGATGTGCGGAGCCGGGAGCCTGGGCGTCATCGCAATGACCTTGATGGGCTTCGGGGGGATGAGCCTATGGTGTCGGCGACGCTGAAATGTGAACCTCGCAGTAGTGGTGGGTGGCCCATGCCCTC
>JAJDDP010000222.1 GCA_029260235.1 Phycisphaerae bacterium
TGCATTCGCAGCCATCTGCGGCTACAAAGCAGCCATTCAGCAGCGTGTGGTGTGGGGCAGTGAACTGCCCGGGGTGTAGATCAATGGCATCAGCCGCCATTCATAAGGTGACGATTTATCCGCTGGCGATTCCCTTGCGCCAAAAGGTGTCGCACGCCGCCCACCAACGAGCAATTTCAGACACGGTGGTCGTGGCGATAGAGCTGCAAAGTGGCCACGTCGGCTACGGCGAAACCTTGGCTAGGCCCTATGTCAGCGGCGAACCGCCCGAATCGGTTATTGAATCGGTCGAGCGCATCTTCAATCCGATCATGCTGGAGATGAACCCGGCCCATTTCCCGGCTGCTTTGGAAATGATCGACGCCCTTCCCTTCGCGGATGACCAGGGCCACCTGATCACCGCTGCCCGGGCGGCAGTCGAACTGGCATTGCTAGACGTATATGCCCGCCATTTTGATCGGCCGCTGTCTGAGGTTCCAGCCTGGATGGGGCTGAGTCGTTTCGGGACGCCGGGCAGCAGCCAAACCGTTCGCTATAGCGGGGTGCTCGCATCATCGACAATCTCCTCGACCATGAAGAAGCTCCGGCTGATGTGGTGGTATGGGCTTCGCAATTACAAGCTCAAGATCGGGTATCCGGACGATGCCGAGCGGTTGGCCGCCGTCTTCAAGCGCATGGGCCGAGCGATCAGCAAGGGGCGGGCTACGCTCCGCGTGGATGCCAATGGAATTTGGAGCAAGGAAGACGCCATCGAACAATTGGCGGATCTTGGCAACTTCCCGTTGGCGGGAATCGAACAACCCTTGGCTAAGGGGGATGAAGCCAACCTGCCCATAGTCCATGATCTAGCGGGCGCCCCCCTGTTCTTCGACGAATCACTGGTCACCATGGCCGACGCGGAGCAATTGTTTGAATTGGGTGTCGCCGACGGCTTCAACATTCGTATCAGCAAGTGTGGCGGATTGATGCCCGCACTGAGGTTGGCCAGCTTCGCGATCAAACACAATGTACGGATTCAACTGGGCTGCATGGTCGGCGAAACCAGTATTCTATCTGCGGCTGGGCGGCGATTCTTGGAATGGGCACCCCACGTCGCCTTCGCCGAGGGCTGGTTTGGATCGTTCCTGATGCAGCGCGACGTGGTGACCAAGCCTCTCCGCTTCGGCTATGGAGGGAAAGGTGGGCCGCTCGGTGAGGCTGGAATGGGCGTCGACGTGCTTCCGCAGCAGCTGGAAGACCTCTCTGCTGAGGATCCGATCGAGGTGTACTTCTAGGCCTATTGATCAAGGATCGCCCTCGGCACAGCGACGGCAGGGCGGTCGGACGTCTTGACCTCTCCTGACAGTGGAAATATCGTTCCCCGCTGACTAAGACATCATTATACGAACAAGCCTTCCGAGCCAGGCTCAACAAGGTCACCTGGCTCGCTAACTTCAAAGGAGAAGTAATCATGGCCCATGAAATCCCTGCATTGCCCTACGGGTTCGCTGCCCTCGAGCCGCACATCGACGCCAAGACGATGGAAATCCACCACGACAAGCACCACAACGCCTACGCGAGCAAACTAAACGCTGCCTTGGAAGGCCACGCCGATCTGGCAGCTAAGAGCATCGAAGACTTGCTCGGTGGCATCGGTGACGTACCCGACAACATCCGCCAAGGTGTAATCAACAATGGCGGCGGTCACGCCAACCACAGCTTGTTCTGGTCGATCATGTCTCCAAAGGGGGGCGGGACTCCAGGTGGTGCGTTGGGTGAGGCCATCAACGGAACGTTCGGCGGATTTGACAAATTCAAAGAGACCTTCGCCAACAACGCAGCCACAAGATTTGGCAGTGGCTGGTCGTGGCTGGTGGTCAACGGTGACAAGCTCGAAGCCTATTCGACGGCGAATCAAGATTCACCGCTGATGGAAGGGCACACGCCAATCCTGGGCCTCGACGTCTGGGAGCATGCCTACTACCTCAACTATCAGAATCGCCGCCCTGACTATGTCTCTGCGTGGTGGAATGTAGTGAACTGGCAGGAGGTAGCCGTCCGGTTCGGCAGCGCGAAGTAGTCGGCAGTTCGACTCAGAATTCTTCAAAGCCCAGGGGCTCGCATCCCTGGGCTTTTTGCGTTTGGACCTTCGTGCAGCCAAGCCTGTCGCCCCACATACAGAATAGGCTTACAATACCGTCAGTCGAGAGCGGCCACGTGTGGGCTTGAACATGCACAAAGTAGAATCTAATCCGGCGTGGGATCCCAAGGTATTGGCGGATCCGCACGGTCAGACCGACAAGGCTGAGCGGGTGCGCCACATGTTCAACGACATCGCCCCGACCTACGAACGAGTCAACCGCGTGTTTAGCGGAGGCCGAGACGCGTCTTGGCGCAAGAGAGCGGTCAAACTGGCTGAGGTCGGCCCTGCTGACTTAGTCTTGGACATTGCCTGCGGCACGGGCGATCTAGCCCGGGCGATGAGCGATGCCCACCCGCAGCAGGTCTTGGGCTGCGACTTCGCCCATGCGATGTTGGTGGCCGCGTTGAAAAAACCTAACAAAAACATCAGCTACTGCGAAGGCGACGCCCTGCACTTGCCGCTGCCCGATGCTTCGGTGTCGGTGACGTCGTGCGCTTTTGGCGTGCGTAATTTTCAAGACCTCGATGCCGGATTGAAAGAGATGCATCGCGTCTTGAACTCAAGCGGTCGAGCAGTCATCCTGGAATTCACCCGTCCAAAGAATCGGCTCATCCGCGTGGTCTATGAATGGTATTGCGGTCAGATCATGCCGAGGTTGGCGGGTTGGCTTAGCCAGGATCGGAGCGGGGCCTATCGCTATCTGCCTCGTTCGGTGGTATCCTTCCCCGGCGCCAAGGAGATGCGATCGCGTCTGAAGTCGGTTGGCTTCGTCGAAGTGCGGGCGTGGCCTCTGACGTTCGGCGCAGTGACCGTCTACGTCGCCCGAAAGGGATCCAATGCCTGATACCCCCGCCAAGGTGCCTGGGCGTCGCTCTACCCGTCGAGTGAACACTCCTTCCAACTCAGACGCAAATCAGACGCGGCCCGAGCTGCCGACGCCCGAAGAACCAAGCCCTGAGATCCACGATGTCTGGTCGCGTACGGCTGCCCGGTATCGCGTGCGGGCGGTGGTGCTGCTATCTGTAAACGTCGCTCTCTATTTCGGGCTTTGTGCGTTCGCCTATTGGCTGCGTACTGGTGTTAATTTTGCCCCATCCCAGCCGCACTACTGGGCGAGTTTCTCGCAAACCTTTCACACCTCGCGTGAGACAACCGTAAGTTTGGGGAATTTCTTGACCTTCCCCATCAACGTTGAGGAGGTGCCACTGCAGATCGGCATTCTTGGATTGCTGTTGGCTGCCTTGGTTTCTATTCCCATCCTGGTGTCCATCCTCTACCGCTTCTGGGCGTGTTTGCCTTTCCTGGCTGGCGTAGCTTTCTTGGCCATGATGCCTTGGCTGGCCATTACGCTGACGGGTTCTTGCATCCTGGCCTCGGTAAAACCATTCCGATTGCAATTTCGCTATGCATCAGCTCTGGTCGGGCTATTGCTGGTGCTGTTTTACTTTTATGGGGCTGCTCGGACTGCTGCCGAACCAATCGCCTCTTGGCCCAACCCCGCTGATCGCATCAAGTTCCTCGCGCCTTGGTTGTTAGCCACCGTGGCTTCGTGCTCGCTCATGGCTTTTGTTCTGATCATCGCCAAAATGGTCAATTACCGTCCGGGGGCGATCACTCCGCTGCTGGCCATTAACTTCGCCCTGCCTATGCTGCTGTTTGAGTTTTATGTGGGTCGGGACGAACTCCACTACCGCATCATTGAACATGATTTTGGGCCCAGCTCTGCCTACTTCGCCGAACAAGATGTTGGAGATATGTTCGAGGCAGCCGTGGAAATCGACTGGACGTCGCGGCAGACACCACGTCCTGATTTTGACGTAGTCAGAGAAAGCAACGAATTGTGGTGGTCGCTCCAACTCGACAAGACCATGGGCCCGATCAACACAGCCGTCGTCCAACATGGCTTGGCAGCAACCAACAAGATCGACTGGTTCCTCCGGCATTATCCGCAGAGTCGCTACGCGGTGAACGCCCTCTACCTCAAGGCTCGGGCACTGGACATGCGCGTCGAGCAGGCCGCACTTCGGAACGAAAAGAAGATCCGCTTCTACGATAATTTCCCAGGTCTTGCCTCACGCCGCGCCTGGATGATGGTTGTACAAAACGGGCCTAACTCGCCTATGGCGGCCGCAGCGCTTCACAGATTGGCCCTACTGGACTTACAAAATGGCGATGCGAGGGCTGCCGTGGAAAAATTGAACACATTCATCCGTCGATTCAGCGAACCAGAACCAGCCGATCCGCAGCAGGCTAACCAGGCCCCGACCGGGCTTGGCAGGGCACCGGCGGATGTCACCCTGGGCATTTCCATGGACCGTCTGCAATTGGAAGTTCGCAAGCTGCTTGCATTCATTGAGAACAATGGCGATCCGCTGTACGGCTACGAACCCCTGGTCGAGATGATGAGAGCTGATCCAAAGAGGGTGCTTTACCCTGCAAATCTGGAGAATCTCAAGAATAAGTATCCCCGGGCCCAGAGCATGGACAACATCGAACTTGCCTTGGCTTTGACAGAGCCCGATGCCCTGAAGCGCATATCCTCATTGGAGCAGTGTGCAGCTAACTATCCGACAGGCGATGCCATGCCTGAAATCTTATTCCGCTTGGGCGAGGCGCATCGCACGTTACAAGATGCAGCTGCGGCGCGCAATTATTATGACCGGGTGCTGACAGACTACGCCGATTCGATTTGGAGCGCGCCGGCTGAAGACCGTGTGCATCTGCTAGCGCCACTACCAGCAGCCGCCCCAGCGCAAACTCTGCCTTAGGAACTATCCTGCTATGTCCAAGCGCATCGTCGTCGTCGCCATCACCGGGGCCTCTGGAGCAGCCTATGCCCAGCGACTCATCCAGTCTCTGGTCGATGCAGAATGCCAAGTAGATCTAATTTGCTCTCCCTACGGCAAGGTGCTACTCCGCGATGAATTGGGGATCGAAAAGGTAGACGCTGCGTCGATCTTGAAGAACCAAAGCGAGCGGCTGACCACCCACAACCACGGGGATCAAACCTCGGTATTAGCCAGCGGTTCGTACCTTACGGACGGTATGATCGTTTGCCCTGCCTCCAGCAATACAGTGGCCGCCATCGCGGCTGGGATGGCAGACAATCTCATCCATCGGGCAGCGGCGGTCACCTTGAAGGAGCAGCGGCGTCTCATTGTTGTGCCGCGAGAAATGCCCTGGAGCCACATCGAGCTGACTAACGCCGTCAAGATCAGCGAAGCTGGTGGTATCATCTGCCCTGCCTCCCCGGGGTTCTACATGAAGCCAACTTCCATCGATGATTTGGTCAATTTCGTCGTGGGCAAACTTCTCGACCTGATCGGCGTGCACCACGAGCTTAACACCCGCTGGAATCCATCGCAGGCATGACCTCTTCAGAAGCCAATCCTCTCGGGCGCCTCTCTGCGGTAGGCCTAGTTCGGGTCTGGGGAGATATGATCAAGTTCTCGCACTCGATCTTCGCCCTGCCGTTTGCGGTTATGGCTGCCGTCCTAGCTGGGCGCAGCATCGAACCTACCGGTAGACCTGCGGCGCTGCAGTTCGTGCTCATCCTAGTTTGCATGGTGGCGGCACGAAGCGTAGCCATGACTTTCAACCGAATCGTCGATGTCCAGATCGATGCCCGCAATCCCAGAACTGCGACGCGCCCATTACCCGCTGGGAAGCTGTCCCAAACCGCAGCCTACGTCTTTCTGGCCCTTGGGGTGATTACGTTCGGGCTGAGTTGCTTGGGGTTCTACGCATTCTTTGCCAATCCCTGGCCTGTATTCCTTGGCGGCCCGGTACTTCTCTATCTGTGTGGCTACTCTTTCACCAAGCGGTTTACCAAGTGGTCTCATGTCTGCCTGGGCAGTGCCATCGCCCTGGCACCCGTGGCGTCTTGGTTAGCCATCCACCCTGAGAGCCTCGGCTGGACTGCCTTCTTGCTGATGGGCGCGGTTACCTTCTGGATCGCCGGCTTCGACGTGATTTATGCCTGCCAAGACATCGAATGCGACCGCCGCGAATCCTTGTTTAGCCTGCCTTCGCGCATCGGAGCAGCCAAGGCACTGCTGGTCGCTCGAGCCTTCCATGCGGTCACCGTGCTACTGCTCTTAGCCATCGCCAAGTCGGCAGGCTTGGGCTGGATATACCTGGCAGGCGTGGGTGCGGCTGCGATTCTATTGGCCGTTGAGAACAGCCTGGTCAAACCCAACGACTTCTCCAAAGTGAACCTTGCCTTCTTCACCGTAAACGGCATGGTCAGCATTGTGCTCTCCATTCTGACCGTCCTCGACGTACTCTTTCTCTCTCCATCGTCGGTGTAAACGCGAACCGTTCATCGGGCAACGATTCCTATTCAAACCGAGGATACGCCGGTAGACTGGCCAATATGCCGGACCAACGCCCTCGAGACCGCTGTATTCCTCTCATCCTGGTTTTGATTCTGTTCGGCGCCACCGCGCTGATTGGAATTGGCTGGGGACTGCCATCCCGCAGCACAGATACCCTCCTCTTCGCCGACCAAGCCCCTTGGGACGGTGCTCATATTCTGGCCCTTTCCGGCGCTTCCACGAAGAACAGCGCCTCGCGCGGTGCCGACGTCGATGCTGACCCGCTGACTGAATCGAGTGAGCCGATTCTCTTGAACCGGACATCCGAGCAGGCAGCAGCCATCTTCCTGCGATACCGCCTCTTCAGCCATCAGCCCGACGAGATGATCACCATGATGGCCTTGTCCCAGATGAAGCCAGCCGCCTTTGATTTCGACCCGCAGCTTTATCAGTATGGCGGGCTGTTCATCTATCCCGTCGGGGCGATCATCAAGACTTGCGGCCTGCTAGGGTTGATTGACGTACGCAGCGACCTCGCCTTTTATCTGGATCATCCTGCGCAGTTCGGCCGGTTCTACATTGCCGCTCGGGCCTATGTTGCTGCCTGGGGTTTGACGGCTGTGCTGGCGGTCTTCTTGATCGGCCAACGATTGGGCGGCCACCGCACGGGGCTGCTCGCTGCCCTGCTGTTCACCCTCATGCCGATTGTGATCTGCATGTCCCACGAAGCCAAACCTCATCTACCCGGGGCGGCGCTGATGTTATGGGCAGTCTGGATAGCCATGCGTTTTGCCGACACCCAGCGGCGGCGCGATTGGCTGGCTATGTGTGCTGTCTGCGGAGCTTCGCTGGGCATAGTTCTCTCTTGTTTGCCTATTTTTATCCTGATCCCCTTCGTGCAATACCAAGGTCTAGCGGCTAAGAAGGCTAGCCTACGTTTCGCCGTCATGCGTTCGCTGAGCGGTCTTGCTCTGGCAGGCATCGTTTACTTGGTCAGCAATCCTTATGTCGCCATCAACCTCTTGGCTAACCCTGAGGTCTTGCGGAGCAATTTGGGGAACTCCTTAGCCATGTACGAAATCGACCGGCTTGGGGCCGGGTTTCTGCGCATGGTGCAGCTGTCAGCCTACGGGGCGACTTGGCCCATGCTGATTGTGGGGATAGTGGGGCTTGGGTTGGCTGCGCTGAAGCGGTTGACGGCCGCGTGGCCCATGGTCGTCGTCGCCCTTCTGCTGTTCTTGCAGTTCGTTCTCATCGGGGCGGGCAAACCGGCTGAGTATGGGCGATTCGGTATCTTCACCGACACCGTGTTAGCCCTGTCAGCCGCATACCTCTTGACGGTTGGCCTTGGCAGTAAATCGCTACCGGTCAGAACAATTCCGATCCTGCTCCTGGGTACATCGTTGGCCTATGCCGGCTTCCAATATCTGGACAATTTTGCGGCTGACGCAACCACAACGAATACACGACACCGAGCAGCGGCGCTGCTGCCAGGTTCGGTTCAGCCCTTGGCATTGCTGGCAGAACCGGCGCCATACTCGGTCCCGCCGCTGAATTTTGCGAATCAGAGGCTGTGGTTGTTTGATTCGGTCGAGCAATGGGAGCAAGGATGTCGAAGAGCTAAGGCTGAGGGCGACGACGATTACCCAAGGATGCTGTTGTCCACGAAAGACACGATCGAGAGGCCGTGGTATCCGCTAATAGATTCACTCCCACCCTACCCGTACATCACACCCATCAGCTGGGCGAACAAACCAGTCTGCTATTATTCGGATGAGTCCGATGGGCCCTCACATGACGAGCAGTCCTCAGCCGCACAGGGATTCTCTCCCTGAAAAAGCGTCAGCCACTCTTGGCCCTCAGCCTGCTCGACATCTAGCTTGGTCCCAGCCAGCAAGCCAAGCGTATCGCGGTCCACGATCAAGACCAGCCGGTCCTCGTGTGAGAACTTGCCGTCATCTTCGTCAGGCGTATCGAGAACCAGATCCACGCCGGTGTCGGTCTGTACCAAGCGCACAGCCTGTCCCGGAACCGCCCCGCGGTCTTCGAGGGTCCGAATCAGAAAATCACCAGCTTCTTCTGTGACGCTGAGCATGCGTTGCGACTCGAATCTTTCTGGGTTCCAGGTGACGTAAAGCGCTCCGTGCAAACTACCTGGATCGCCTTCATCCTGCAACGCCAACGCCTGTACCAAACAATTCACAGCGCGCCCTCCAACCCCTCCCCAGCCATTGACGTCGCTTCGGTTGGCGATTCCTTGGCCTGGCGTTATACCAGTAGGTACCCGGGCACTAAGTTTGACCGGGCAGCGGCGTTCGCCCTTTGGCAAAGGAATTCATACTGGTGGCAACCGCCCCATCGCAAGACAAGACCGACCCGAAGAAGCTCCCGCCCGCCAGGAACACGGCTGGCTTGACGCCGGCTATGCGCCAGTATGTGGACCAAAAAAAGCAAGTCGGCGACGCAATCTTGTTCTTCCGCATGGGCGACTTCTATGAGATGTTCTACGAGGATGCCGAATTGGCTTCGGGCATTCTTGGTATCGCCCTGACCAGCCGTTCAAAAGGTACAGACGGCGACCCCATCCCCTTGGCGGGCATTCCGTACCATGCACTGGATGGCTACCTCACCAAACTTGTCCGGGCTGGCTATCGGGTTGCCATCGCTGAGCAAGTTGAAGACGCCAAGCAGGCCAAGGGTGTTGTCAAGCGCGAGGTCGTCCGAGTGGTCACACCCGGCACGCTCGTCGATGACGCCTTGCTCGACGAGCACACCGAGAACGTGCTGGCTGCGATCTGTGGAGACTCGGGCCAAGCCGGCTTGGCCATAGTCGAACTGGCATCGGGGCGCTTCGAGGTTTTCGATCTGCAAGGCGACGCCCTTCTCGATGAGCTAGCCAAGCTTCGACCGGCTGAGCTGCTCATCAACGAAGAGGCCGCGACTGAATCACTGCTCGGCAAGATCGGTGCAGAGCTCAAGACCGCGACAGGCTGCTCGGTTACGCGGCGCTCAAAATTCGATTTCCTGGAGCACAACGCCGAGACAACCCTCAAGGATCGGTTTCAAGTCGCCACCCTGGAGGGATTCGGATTTGCGGGCATGAACGCATCCCTGCGTGCGGCTGGGGCGCTGATCGCCTATCTCAATGAGACCCAGAAGACCGCGTTAAGCCACATTATCCGCATCACCCGCCGCACCTGTGACCGCACGGTCAACATTGATCACAATTCCTGGCAATCCTTGGAGATTGACCGGACGATCCGCGGCGGACGGCGGGAAGGATCTCTATTGGCTGCGGTCGACCGAACGGTCCACGCGTTGGGCTCGCGCCAACTGCAACGCTGGATCTGCGCACCCTTGCAGGAGCCGTCAGCCATCACGGAACGGCAGGACGTGGTCAGTTATTTTCTCGAACGCGATTCGACCAGGCAGCAAGTGAGGTCGCTGCTCAAGGGAATGGCTGACGTCGAGCGAATCACCGCCCGCATCGCCCTAGCCCGGACGACGCCGAGGGACTTGGCCTACCTAGCCATGACGCTTAATGCCCTGCCCGCACTGCAAGATCAACTTGGTGAAATGCCCCCCGCTTTGCTAGAAGATTTGGCTTCTCGCCTGGGCGGGCTGGAAGATGCAGCCCTATTGCTGACTGAAGCCATCCGCCCTGACGCCCCACTGACAATTCGTGAAGGCGGCATCGTTCAACCAGGTTTCGACGCTGAACTTGATCGGCTCAACTCGATCAGCCAGGACGGGCAAAGCTGGCTAGCCAACTATCAACAGCAGATGATAGGCGAGACCGGCATCAACACGCTTAAGGTCGGATTCAACAGGGTGTTCGGTTACTACATCGAGGTTTCGCACGCAAACGCCGGCCGCGTGCCGGCTAACTTTGTGCGTAAGCAGACCATCAAGAATGCCGAACGCTTTATCACCGACGAGCTGAAGAAATTTGAAACCGAAGTGTTGACCGCCGATGAGAAAGCCCGCGAACTAGAAGCCTCTCTATTCGAGAACATTCGCCAACAGGTGGCCAAGCGGATTGACGACCTGATGAGAACGGCCTCAGCCATCGGACAGATCGATGCCTTGGCGGGTCTGGCAGAATTGGCGATCCGGCAGCGGTATATCCGCCCAACGCTGAGTGAAGTGCCACACCTTGACATCCAGGGCGGAAGGCATCCGGTGCTGGAGCAGATGCTCAAGGGCGGTTTCGTCCCCAACGATTGCGTGTTGACCAGCCAAGACGCCCGCTTATTCGTCATCACCGGGCCCAACATGGCTGGCAAGAGCACCTACATCCGGCAGGTTGCTCTGATCACTTTGCTGGCCCAGATAGGCTCATTCGTGCCGGCAGAAGCCATGGATTTTGCACCTGTTGATCGCATTTTCACCCGGGTCGGCGCCTCGGACGAAATCAGTCGAGGCCAATCCACCTTCATGGTCGAGATGACCGAAGCGGCCAACATTCTGAACAATGCGACGGAACACTCTTTGGTAATTTTGGACGAGTTGGGTCGGGGCACGAGCACATTCGATGGGCTTAGTTTGGCCTGGGCGATCACCGAGCACCTGACCAACAATATCCGCTGCCTCACCCTGATGGCTACCCACTATCACGAGCTGACCGAACTGGCAGAACTGTTGCAGGGCGTCCAAAACCACAATGTCGCCGTTCGCGAAATCAGCGATGCGAACGGGCAAGACTCCATCGCCTTTCTCCATCGCATTTTGCCCGGCGGGACGGACAAGAGTTATGGCCTGCACGTCGCCCGATTGGCTGGAGTGCCAAATACAGTCATCGTCCGAAGCCGAGAGGTATTGGCTGAGCTTGAACGCAGCTTTGAACGCGAAACCAAGCGACCTGAACTGTCCCGGCAAAGCACCCGAAAGAGCCAACAGATGATGCTCTTCACCGACCCTGCCGAGAAGGTAGCTGAGGAATTGAGAAAAATCAACCTTGAGCAGCTCACACCTCTAGAAGCCATAGCCAAGCTCGGCGAACTGCAAGAGAAACTGAATGGGTAATACGCATCGACCTTTTGAGAATCAGATTGCCCTGATCACCGGCGCGTCCAGCGGCATCGGCGAATCTTTAGCCCACTGTTTTGCAGCAGAAGGCGCGCGCTGCGTGTTGACGGCTCGGAGAGAGGATCGGCTGAGCGCGTTGGCGTTGTCGATCGAAGAAGCGGGACATCCCCAGCCCATGGTCGTTGTAGCTGACTTGTTTGAACCTGGTGCGCCCCAAGCGATCATAAACGAAGTCGGCGACCAGCTCGGACCCGTCGATGTGCTGATAAATAACGCGGGACTTGGATTTGTCGGACCCTTCTCAGGCCATTCGCCTGAAGAAGTGAGCCGCATGCTGACGGTCAATATCGACGCACTCGTGCAGCTAACCCACCTCGTCCTGCCGGAAATGCTTGGGCGGCGGCGAGGCTGGATCATGAACGTCGCCAGTGCAGCCGCCTACCAACCCATGGCTTACATGTCGGCCTATGCAGCCACCAAAGCCTTCGTGCTCAGTTTCTCAGAAGGCGTGTGGGCAGAAGTTCGCCGCAAAGGTGTGGCAGTCACCTGTGTGAACCCGGGGACGACCCGGACCGAGTTCTTCGACCACCATGCCTGGAACGAAGCCCGCAAGAAGATGCTTGCCCAGGCTATGACCGCAGACAAAGTAGCCAAGATCGCCATTAACGCCCTCAAGAAAAGGAAGTCCAGCGTTACCTGTGGGACGGTCAATCGCATTCTGGTCACAATGGGCCACTGGGTGCCCAGACGGGTGGTAGCCAAGCTGACTGCCAAGTTGCTTAAACCCTCCAAAACTTGATGCCCCTTCTTGGCTGGGACTCCCGGCACGCAGATTGGCTCAGCCGGTGAGGGTCGGCTAGAATGAGATTTTGGAAGGCGGCGAAGATCAATGTCTACAACTATCGAGCAGAACGGGCTGGCCGAAGTGGTCAACAAAGTCGAAGCCGGTACCCGGCTCAGCCTCGCGGATGGGCTTGCCCTCTACCAGACGCGTGACATCCACACGCTGGGCTACCTAGCCAACATGGTCCGTGAACGGCTGCACGGGCGCAAGGCCTATTACAATATCAACCGCCACATCAACTACACCAATTACTGTGTGCTGCGTTGTAAATTCTGTTCGTTCTACCTGCCCTTCGAGAAGAATGGGCGCTCCGATCAAGAAAACGCGACAACAACAGGTCAATCATCCAGCAGCAGCTCGCTTCCAGTGCTTGTCGCTCAGGACGGGCAGGGTCGCAGCGGGTATGAGCTTTCCGTTGATCAGATTGTCGCCAATGCTTCGGCAGCTTACGCTAAAGGAGCGACCGAAGTGCATATTGTCGGCGGCTTGCACCCAACGTTGCCATTTGAGTATTACCTGGACATTTGCCGCGGCATTCGTCAGCGCTGCCCCAAGATGCACATCAAAGCCTTCACCGCCATCGAAATCATCCACTTTTCGCGTATCGCCAAGCCTCGGCTGACGGTGCAAGAAGTGCTTGTCCAGCTGAACGACGCGGGCTTGAACTCAATGCCCGGCGGCGGTGCCGAAATTTTTGATGATCGGGTTCACAGCGACGCCTTCAAGAACAAGGTAGGCGAGACTGAGTGGTTTGAAGTCCACCGAACAGCCCACGAGTTGGGCATCTACACCAATGCGACGATGCTCTACGGGCATATTGAAACTATCGAGGAACGGGTCAATCATCTGATCAAGTTGCGTGAGCACCAGGATGCGTCCATCGCCTCAAGGAAGGCTCGCTTCAACTGCTTGATCCCCCTATCGTTCATTCCCGATGGCAGCGAGTTCGCCGAGCTTCAAGGCCCGACCGGATTGGACGATCTCAAGACACTGGCGGTCAGCCGATTGATGCTGGACAATTTCGCCCACATCAAAGCCTTCTGGATTATGCAGACACCAAAGCTAGCCCAAGTCTCTTTGAATTGGGGCGTCGATGATATCGATGGAACCGTGGTCTATTACGACATCACCAAGCGGGAAGGCTCTCCCGACGATCAGACCCACCAGGAAATGAGCGTCGATCAGATTCAACGCTTAATCTGCGAAGCAGGCTGCGAACCAATCGAACGAGATTCGCTCTACCGACGGATTCAACGCAACGGCCAAGACTGGGAAGTTGTGGACTCCTAATCGTGTGCGGCTTCAGCGTCGACTAACTCTCCTGGCAGCGACATGAACGTCATCTCAATCACCAAGCTCAGCAAGTACTACGGCCAACGGGTCGGCGTCTTTGAATTGACGCTGGACGTTTCAGCTGGCCAAGTCTTTGGTTTTCTAGGCCCTAACGGAGCCGGCAAGACCACCTCCATTCGTATCCTCCTAGGCCTGCTTCGCCCGTCGAGCGGTGGCGCCCAAATCCTGGGGCTGGATTGCTGGTCAGCAAGCCCGCGTCTCATGGCCGATGTTGGCTACATCCCTGGAGACTTGCGCCTCTATCCATGGCTCAATTTGCATCGGGCCATGCGCATCGCTGGTCAGGTTCGCGGGCATGATCTTACTTCCGAAGGCCAACAACTGGCCCGCATGTTGGAGTTGGAGGCTGACTTGCCTGTGCGCAGCATGTCGCGGGGGAATCGGCAGAAGCTGGGCCTCATCCTAGCGTTGGCACATAGGCCTAAGCTGCTGGTGCTCGACGAACCTACGACCGGTTTAGACCCCATCATGCAGGAACGCCTCAAGCAACACCTCAAGAGCTTGGCAGCAGACGGTCATACGGTGTTCTTTTCCAGCCACAGCCTCGGCGAGGTTCAGCACCTTTGCGACCGCGTCGCCATCCTTCGCCAGGGTGAATTGGTAACCAGTCAATCGCTGGCCTCGCTCAGAGCACAGGCCATCCGCCAAGTGACCATTACCTGGCGCGATCAGCCTCCGCCCGTCCCCAGCTCGGACCTCCTGACTGTTGATCAGCCTGCTGCCATGGTTTGGCACTGCACTTTGAACGGCAAGGTTCCAGACTTGCTGGGCTACTTGGCAGGGCAGCCGGTGGCGGACCTCGCCATAGGTCAACCCGACCTAGACACCCTTTTCCAACATTACTATCGCGAGGGAGCAATCAAGCCATGATCCGCGGATTGGTGACCAAGACGATCTACGAAGTCTGGGCGCCCACCTTGATCTTCATCGTTGCCGTGTTCGTCTTTGAAATGCTCTTGGCCTACATTCTTGCGTCGTTTGCCGCGGACATGATTGGCCCGATGTTTCAAAATGCCTTCTTCCAGAATATCGTCAAGGGCCTCTTGGGCGCCGACCTGCCGGCCAACTTCGGCCCACCGGCCATCAGTGCCATGTCATGGGTGCATCCGGCGATTCTGATGTTGCTTTGGTCCCAGGCTGTTACCTTCGCAACAAGAACGCCCGCCGGTGAAATCGACCGCGGCACCATCGACGTTTTGTTGACCCTACCCGTTTCACGATTTCGGCTGCTGGCCTCTGACACACTTGTCGGACTGACTTGTGGGGCTGTCATGATAGCCGCGGGCTTTCTCGGATTTTGGATTGGAAACCGGTTCTTACCCCCCGAAAGCCGAGCGGACTTTGCCCGCCTAGCTGTAATTGCCGTCAACTGCTACTGCCTCTACATGACCGTTATGGGCCTATCTTTTCTGACCAGTGCCTTAAACGAACGCCGCGGCAGAGCCATCGCAGCCGTCGTGGCCATCATCCTGCCCTCGTTCGTGTTGAACTTCTTGACCCAATTCTCCGCAACGGCGGAAAGCATCGGTTTTCTGAGCTTCATGACCTACTACAGGCCGTTGGAAGTGCTCCAACAAAGTGGTTGGCCCGTGGCTGACATGCTTGTACTGTTGACCGCGGCAGGCACGTCTTGGCTAGCCGCAGCCATCGTCTTCATCCGGCGAGATATCCGCACGACCTAAGGATTGTATTGAGCGGTCCAAGAGATGATCACAGATTCGAGAATTCTTGAGTGCACTTGTTGCCTAGTAGGTGCCGCTTCAATTTGCGTCCGCACGGCGGGATGCCGCCGTGAACACGGGATCGAGAGGATCCGACGGATGCAACCCATGACGCCGGGACAAATCCGATGATTGATCCATATCGGCGGTTGGCCCCTCTGCCAATTCAGATTTTTCTTCTCTTGATTGGTCGTTGAGAGGAGTCGAGAGCCATGAGCGATGAGAAGCTAGCCGAATTCCTTGCTACAGATGTGGACGGTGCATTTGAGTTTGAACGCTGCCTGTGGGATGCCGACGAACCTCCAAGTAGAGAATTGCTCTATGGGTTGAAACGTATGCTGTCCGAATTCGAGCCGGAGGAGCACGAGATCGAGGGTTCAGTAGATTGGGCGCATCTCGTGGCAGGCTTGATGATCGGCAGAGACTGGGATCCCGACGGATTCGCCGCCGTTGCGGCCCCTTTTCTCCGATCCAGGGCGATCGCGGTTTGGACAGCGGCGCAACGATTGCTGCTGGACGTATCCTCCTTAGATCGCATGACTTTTGACGCAATCGAGGCCTGCGCAGCCGAGTGTCCTTATGAACAGGAAGAACTAGTCGCACGACTACGGGGCCGTATTGCCCTATGATCGGAGTTGGAGGTGCGAGCCATCTGCAGCAGCTTCCTTGGCGACTTACAGGTTGCACTCATCCTGCATTGCGCAGTAGTGGTACCCCAAGCACCCAACCTGAACACGCGCCGGACATCACGGGTGCCTTGCAGGACAGGCTGATCGCGGGCTCAAGAATTATTGAGTACACTCTGTGTCGCTTGCCCACGCGGACCCGGATGATAGGACGATTTGAATGACTGATCCGTATCAGGAACAAATGACAGCTTTGACCCGCGCGGTTCTGGAATCGCCCGGCACGTTGGAGCCTGGACTTCGTGGCTCGGCATGTGACTCGGCTCGAATCAATTCTGATGCATCGAAGCCGCCGGCTGATTGGGCACCTTTGATCAGTAAGATCGCCACCGAGGCCTACAAAATCACCGACGCCGACATCGCTGCGTTGCACGACGCGGGCTACGATGACGATGCCATCTTCGAGATGACTCTGGCGGCTGCCCTCGGTTCAGCCCAGAGTCGCCTTCGATTCGGACTCGCTGCGTTGGCAGGCGACGGCTCGGGACAGGAGTCGCCCAAATGAGGTTAGCCAAGGTAGAGAACGGTCACGCTCCTGAGCAGCAGCCCTTGCTGGAACGAATGCGCCAGATGCGCGGATCAGTACCGCCTGTCACGCTGACGATGGCCTACCGTCCCGAGCTCTTCGGCCGGCCGTACGCCCAATTGGTTCAAAGTGTGCTCCGCGGGCCATCGGACTGGAGCGTGGGCGAGCGCGAGCTCTTTGCTGCCTTTGTTTCCAACCTGAACCAATGCAGGTTCTGAACGGCTATCCACGGCGCGGTCGCGTCTGAAGCGATGGACCAAGAAACGGTCGATGCAGTGCTGGCAGACTGGCGCACGGCGCCGATCGACGAGAAGCTGCGCAGTATGCTCGGCTTTCTGGAAAAGCTGACTCTCTCCCCAGACGCCGTGACTGCCGAAGACGCAGTCCCGTTGCGAGAGGCTGGTCTATCAGAGTCAGCCATGGTTGATGCCGTCTATGTGTGCGCCCTGTTCAACCTGATCGACCGGGTGGCTGACGCGCTTGGTTTCGAACCGGATGAAGGCGAACTACTGATCCAGTCCGCCAAGTTTCTGCTGGGCCGAGGCTATCAATGAAGGCAGGCGGGCGACGGAGACTGGTTGCGCGCCGCAGGTGGGCACTGCCCACCGACATGGGCTGACCAATGAAACCTGACGAGGAAATCTGCTACTGCTACCACGTCTCGCAGCGAAAGTTGGTCAACTTCGCCCGGCGCGAACGCCCCAAGGTAGCCTCATGCATGTCTGAGTGCCTGGGGGCAGGCACCGGCTGTGGATGGTGCATTCCATTCCTGATCAAGATCTCCCAAGATCCAGATGCCTTCGCCACCGAGGGCATGTCCGCCTCTGACTACGCGGCCTTCCGGCAAGATTACATCCGTAGCGGCCAACCCAAGAACAAGTTCAAATAGCGGTTAGCCAGCCCGTTCTTGATACATGCGCGCATAGCTTTCGTACCGTTGGTGGCCAATCTCGCCTGCCTCTGCTGCGGTCTTGATGGCGCAGGCTGGTTCGTGAATGTGCGTGCAATCTGGGTACTTGCAGTTGGCTAGTAGGTCGACGAACTCGATGAAGTGCATTTCCAGCTCAGCCAATGGAACCGAAGCAACGTCGAAAGACTTGACCCCCGGCGTGTCCACGACATAGCCGCCAACGTCCAGGCGCAACAATGTGGTCGAGGTGGTGGTATGACGCCCCTTTTGAGTCTGCTCGATCACATCGCCCACCTTCAATTCCAACCCGGGCTGAACTACGTTGAGCAGCGAGCTCTTTCCCACGCCACTCTGACCAGCCAGTACTGACTCTTTGTTCTGCAATAGTGAACGCAACTCGTCGATCCCCTGGCCATTCACCGTGCTGGTGGCCACGGTTGGATAGCCCAGCGATTTGTAGACCTCTAGGACTTCACCGCCCACGCCTTCCATGTCCAGATCGGTCTTGTTGAGACAGATGATCGGTTCGATGCCGCCGGCGTGGGCAGCCACCAAGTAGCGATCGATCAGGTGCGGCTTAGGCGCCGGCACTCCGGCTGAGCTGACGATCAATACTTGGTCAATGTTGGCTACGACCACATGATCGGTCTTGCCTACACGGCGTTTCAACTCGCCGTGACGCGGATCGATCCGTTCGATTACACCTTCGTTGACTACGCCTTCGACGTCAGAAGTGATGGAGAAGTGGACCGAATCACCTACCGTGATGGGATGATGCCCGTCGATTTTTCGGGTGCGCAAGATACGCCGCAACGTGCAGGGCCAAACCCGATGACCGTCATCCACCTGAGCGACCAAACCGTAGATCGAGATGACCTTGCCCCGGCTAGTTTCTGCCGTCCCCTCATCTGAAGCGTCAACGATCACGGT
Source organism: Phycisphaerae bacterium (assembly GCA_029260235.1). GTDB lineage: Bacteria > Planctomycetota > Phycisphaerae > UBA1845 > UBA1845 > OFTM209. The sequence goes on from JAJDDP010000222.1 coordinate 18,437, forward strand.
GCGGTGCCGTGATAGGTCGCCCTTGGCTACGATACTCTCGGAGGGAGCTTCTTCGATGTCGTCTTGGCCGTCATCGGTCTTCTTCTTCCAATCCTTGACGCGTGCAGGCTCATTGCGGTTCCGCCGAAACGCGACGCGTACCTTTCGTCCACTCTTTTTGCTTGGCTTGGCCATCGATAGCGTGGATTGTCTGAAATAGCATGGTGGGCTGTCAAGCGGGAGCTTGGATCCGATAAGTCGTTCAAGTCAATTTGACGCTCGAAATGCCCGATACTAAGATCTTGGCGAGATTGGGGAGCTGCATTGACCATGACGGCGTGGCTCAAGACTTCCCGCTTGTTGCCGGCCCTTGGCGAAGCTCGCGTAGGCACAAAGCCTGCCGCGGGTTCCGCCGTCGGCCCGTGAGACGATAATCGTGACCACAACAGCAGTGTTGGAGCGTGCCCAGGACGCTCTGCAATATCAATTCTCGGATCTGACCATCCTTAGCGACGCTTTGACCCACGCCTCGGTAGCAAGCACACGCCAAGAGAGCAATGAACGCCTGGAATTCCTGGGCGACTCGATTCTTGGCATGGTAGTCTGCGAAGAGCTGTACCGCCGCTTCGTGAATCACATGGAGGGCGACATGACCAAGATCAAGTCGGTCGTCGTGTCGCGACGTGTGTGTGCCGAGGTTGCGGACGAACTGTCGCTGGGCGATTTGCTCTTTCTAGGTAAAGGCATGCGCGAGCGAGAGGACTTGCCCATGTCGCTCAAAGCCGCGGTCTTTGAGTCTCTCATAGCAGCCATCTACCTGGACGGGGGCATTGAACCAGCCCGCTCATTCATTCTTGATCAGGTCACAGCGCACATCGACGAGGCGGCTG
>JAJDDP010000223.1 GCA_029260235.1 Phycisphaerae bacterium
TCGCCCGGGGCGGAGGCTGAATGGGCGTTGTGGCAATCGGCGCATTCAACGTGCGGGTCGCTGTTTGAGGGGGTCTCGACCGGATCGTGCTCTAATAGGTAGCGGCGGGGATCATGGACGCTGATCTTGTCGATTTCAGCCAGGATATTTGTCTGAGCGACCTGACCGTTGTGACAGATCAAGCAGTTCTCCTCCTGGGCTTCAAAGATGAGCAACCGCTCAGCCCCGCCTGCGGTGTGGGGCTTGTGGCAGCTTCGACATGCGTTCTGGGCGACAGTTGGGAAGGGCCAATCCGCGCCGGTGGCACTGGTTACCGATGCAGTGGTGTTCATGTGCGACGATTGACGCCATCCGTCCAGCCAGTGGCAGGCAGTGCACAGGCTGCCGAACTCGTTGGATCGAACCAGGAAATCACCGTAGGCGTTGCTGTGTGGATCGTGGCAGGAGGTGCATTGGAGCTGACCGGTGGCGTCCAGCCGAACATCGTCGGGTAGTGATTGAGGGCTGGCCAATTGCAAATCCGATGCTGCCAATCCGGAAGTGTAGAAGAAGCTGATCGGGTGATCGTCCGACAGCTCGGTCCCCAGGTTTGACAAGCCCGAGGGGAGGTAGTCGCCGCCGACCATGCCGATGCGGACCTGTCTGCTCAAGACACTACCCAATGCAATGGTGCCATCATGGCAACTCAGGCACAGCTTGCTGGACCCGGTTGGCTGACCGACCTGAGCATCCAGCGTGGACGATTCATAGATTGCGTAATTGGTAACGGGGAGATCGCGGTTCCAAAGCGGTCTGGCGCCACTCGTATTGTGCGGAGCGTGGCAAAAGATGCACACCTGAGTCTCGCCCGCGGCTCGAACTTGGCCCGGACCGGTGACCGACAAGTTGTGCGGCGTCTGGGCGACACGATCTTGCCCACGAGCGCTACTCGCCGAAAAAAAGCACATCAGAAACAGTGCAGTGGCTGCTCGGAAAGGGGAGTCGGGAATCATGGCTTTGATCCTTCATTGGACTGGCTGGGCTTCGCCGAGTCGATAGTTACTCCGGGGTCAGGCTGGTCAACTCGTGCTCTGAGGTATTGGTACACCTGCAAGCGGCCGTTGTAGGTGTCACAGATCCAAATGTGGTCGGCGGGGTCGATGTAGATGCCGCCCGGCAACCAAAACTCGCCCGGACCAGAACCTTCTGTGCCGAAGAACAGCAGCAGCGTTCCGTCTGGGGCAAAAATCTGCACGTTCTCGAAGCGGGCATCGACCACATATACTTGCCCGTCGCTGTCCGAAGCGACGCTCTTGGGAAGGGCGAGGTCGCCCGGAGCATCGCCTGATTTTCCGAAGGTCGAGATCGGTTCACCTGTTAGGGATAGGCTTTGGACGCGCGAGTTGCCCGCATCGACCACCCAAATGCGCTGGCCGTCGGTAATAACGTCACAGGGGAAGTTGAACTCGCCCGCCCCTGACCCTCGACTTCCAATGATTCGGAGGAGGCGTCCCTCCGCGTCCAACACTTTGATGTCATGGGCGGCCGCGTCGACAACATACAACTCGCCATGCCCGTCATGGTAGGTGATGGCAACTGGTCGTCGGATGTCCTCGGGCAGCCGGAGCGTTCGGAGGTACGTCCCGTCGAAAGTTGAATATTGATGAATGGCCGAATCTTCAGAGTCGCAGAGGAAAATAGTCTGGGCAGGACCTGCGCAGAGATCGACCGGACCCAGCAGCGGAGAACTCCTAGCCTGCGTAATCTTCTTGTAGGTGCGATCCTGCAAATCGAAGCGGTGAAGGCAGCGTCCGCCGGGATCAGCTACCCAGAGACACTGTCCCGCATTTGTACCGATGATTGAACGGGGTCCGTAGAGGTTCTCGGGTTCTTTGGCGCCGAACAGCAAGTCGTTTAGCGCCTCGAATGGCTTGGATGGCGGCTTGAGGTCGGCTGCCCCGCGCAGTTGGCCCACATACCTCACCCGAGCAGCGGCGGGATAACCTGGCCAAGTCATGGCAGATTCGATGGGGTCAAATATCGGTTTGAGCGGCTGGTGGCAACCGCTACTGGCTACGAGCAAGCCGATCGGCCCTAGTACGAGTTGCCCGCATAGTCGCTTCATTCCCACGGTTGACCTACCTCGGTGAAATCGCCAAATCATTGTCGCTCGTATCCTCACCTCAGAATTTCCTCCGCACTTGCACAAAGAGCGTGGAATGTTGGTTATCAGAAAAAGCGTCTTCAAGCACGCCATACTCGTAGGTTACCCTTAGTTCGGTTTGGCGGATCAGCCACTCAAACGAAAGATCAAAATCGACGCCTTCCTCGCTGCCGGTGAGCGAATCTTCTTCGTTACGATAAAGCACAGCTGCCTCGATGCTCATGTTCCGCATGATCGGATGCCGGCACCGTCCCTCCAGGGTCCAGAAACTAGTCTCTCGCTCATTGGGTGGGTCGTAGTCGTAATCTGACCAGCGGGCCTTGAACACGCCCGTGGTTCCAGTCTTGAATCGATGCGTGTAGTCGGCAGTCAGGCGAATCGCTTGGAACGGCCTGATATTCGATTCGTAGTCTTCAAGCTCAGCCACCAGACGAAGGGACCCTCGACGATATTCCAGCCCCAGAACATGACCGGTAATATCTTCGGCGATGGCCCCAGTCGCTTCAGCAGGTGAGAGCGTTTGATCCTGCCAGCGAAGTCGGTAGTAGGGAGAAAGCCCAAAGTCGAAGTCCTGGCGCAAGAAGAAATTGTGGGTGATGGTATCCAGGCTGAAGTCTCCGCCGATGTCAAACACATAGCTAATCAGCACGGTTTGACCATCAAGAATATGACCTGATGGCACGCGTTCGATTTCCACTTGGTCCCCTACACGGCGGACCAGGTAGTCCCGGACAGGCCTTAGTACGGTGAGCTTCTCTTCAGTGGTGATGATAATCGAGCCCGTGTTGATGCTGAGCTCGTTCAGTACGATCGGCTCGGGATCTCGAAAGGTGTGGCGGGCATCGACCACCTCGCCAAGGATGTCGGCTCCGGTGCGATCTTCAGTTTGCAGCCTGACGCGGTAGTTGGCTAGCAACTTGCCCCATCGATTCTTCTTGCGGTAGTCGAAACTCAGTTGAGCACTGGCGCGGTCGATCTGGGCGCCCTGCTGAAAATCCTGCGTTTGGATAAATCCGAATAACTGGGTGATCAAGCTGTCGTAAAGCTCGTGCTCAACGGTTCCAGAAAGATACAATGAAGTCTCGTCGATGGGTGGCACGCCTGCAAGGCTTCCTTGAGTGCGCTCCATAGCCTCGAACACATACCAGGATTTCAGTTTCTCGTTGTGGGTCAGGCGGAGAACCTCTCGCCAGCGCAAGCGCTCGATGTTGAACGTGCCAGCCTGGTCAAAGTAGTTCAACTCCGATTCGAGGCGGTACTGGTGATTGTCCCCAAAATCCAACCGATGCGAGAGGGTGATTTCATCGGTATCGAAATCCAGCGGGAAGGGGCGTTCCTCGACCGATTCGCGGTTGTAGAGAAAGGAGAGCACATTGTGATCGCTGAAACGGTATTGGGTATCGAAACGAAATAGCGTGTTTTTGCGTTGTCCTCCAGCTTCATCCGTGCTGCCCAGCGGATCGATGTCCACGTCAGTATAGCTGAACTGTACGTTGGTGGGCATCTTCTCGTCCACGTACTGCCAAGTCAGACCCAAATTGGTGGTCGTAGTCCGCAGGCTGGACAAGAAAGGCCGCGGTTCGATCCCCTGATACCGGCGGGCGAACACCGATCCTGGATAGGCCTTCTTCCTGAAGAAGTGACCGTTCAGATCGAACTCCAACACGGTGCCGCTGTCGCTGCTGGTCTCTCGACGTTCTCCGAAGGTGTCGTCGAATTCGCTCTGCAGTAGGCCGAAGAGGCCACCCAAGGTGAATTCCAAGAAATTGGGATGATAGACATAGCCATCAACCTCCATCTTCAGTCGTTCCTCCAGAATGGTCTCCTTGGAGGTGCTCCGGCCCGCGCCGACCTTGGATTCCTGCTCGCGATCTCTTTGGCGAGCCAGGAACTCGAGATAGCCCCCGAAGTTTTCCAGATGCACCGTCTCGGTACCTCCAGGCCTCTTGGGGCCGGCAGTACGGCAGCCGGCTGACCCAGAGAGCAACGGCACGACCAGCCACATCGACGTCAATAGGTAGCCCGTGAAGTTTCTCGTGTGACCAGTTGTTGGATTCCATCGCATTGGCCTGATCAGGCTCCACCTTTGGTGAGGAAGAACCGATTATCTCCGCCGTGCGGATCGTGGCAGTCGGTACATGACTGGTCTGCCGCTGCGATGTGATGGGGCGCCGATTCGGTGTCAGCTTGGTCGTGGCAATTGAAGCAGAGGGCATCAGGTTCATCCAGCAGGACGTGCGGGTAAACGGAGCTGTGATAGTGGTGGCAATTCAAACACCCGCTGACCGCCACAGGGCCATGCACATAGGCCTTTGAATCGGTTAGCGATCTGTGGCAAGTCTCGCAGAGGCCTTCGGTCACCGGACGAAACAGCTGCCCGGTCTGCGTGCTGTGGCAGGAGCCGCATCGATTCTCTCGGTACGGTGGATGGACGTGCAACTCCCGCCAGCGCGGCGACGGCAACTTGTTTTTTGCTTGGGCGTCCGGAGAATCTCCCGGACCCATTGAAGGGTCGGGGCTGACCTTTGATCCTCGGGGGTCGGGGACGCCGTCAAAAAAGAAAGTTAGTACGCGGTGGCGGGTCGTAGGTGAGCAGGCAGAGACAATCAGCAAGGCCACGATAGCTACCAAGGTCATGACTGCCGGACGCCGAATCACTAGAATACGCCTCACGCTTTTTCATCACATCAGCCTGGGGCATCGTTTTCCGATGCCGCGTTTGACTCTAGGGGGCCTGACGGCGGGGTTGACGACTTGGCAGGTCCGATGCCCTCCTCGGATAAGGCCTCAGGCAAAGTGGCGATTTGACTCTGGGACAATTGATAGCCCTCGGGAAATGCCCCAAAGGCGTACACGCTTACTAAGTGCTTGCCATACTGACTGACAACAAACAGCAGGTACTGCACTTGGAAATCTTCATGCACATATTGATCGAAGTATGGGATGGAAGTCGTGTCGATGGCCAAGCTGGAGGGCAACCCCAACGCCCCTGGAACATCGCCCGGCCCCGCAAAGCGCATGAGAGTCTCGCCTTCGGGGTTAAACAGCTGCACGATTTCGGTGGCCCCATCAACGACATAGACCACGCCGTCAGATGCCACCCGGATTCCGCGCGGGCGACCGAAGCGGCCTAGCGTGTATCCGGGCGTTCCCTTAATCCAGATCGACTTGCCCTCTGGGTCGAGTTTTTGCAGGCGCCAATTGTGCGTATCGCTAACGTAAATGTTTCCGGCTGAATCTACGCAGAGGCTGTTTGGAATCTTGAATTGGCCAGGCCCGCCGCCTGGTTCACCCAAGGTCCGTAGCACCCGTCCGTCTTTGCGATCCATGACCACGATTTGGCAAGTCTCATCATTGTCTAGGACATAGATTTCGTTGCCGTGAATACTCAGATCCACTGGGTGACACGGCTCGGGCACGTCGAACGCGGTGACATACTTGTCAACATCGCTGAAGATGACAACCTGTTTGCGGATCGAATCAACGACGAATTTGTAACCCATCGAATCGATGACTACGTTGATCGGTTTTCGCAGCCGTCCTGGTCCCTGTGTGCCCATGACCGAGTACCGTTGCTCTTTGAAATCCAGGCGGCAGAGTCGAAGTCCCTTGGTGTCGCAGACGTAAGCGACACCGTCCCTCACGGCGATCCCGTAGGGCTTGTTAATAGCCCGTTCGATGACTGGTTCGTCGCCCAGGATGAAGCTCTCGAAGGTGCCTTGTTGCGGCTCGATTTGATCCGCGCCGCTGGCCCAAGTCAGGAATTGAACGCGGGGTTTTTCGGGAGGTGCAGGAAAGAACAACAAGGCGTCGCGGGCACCAGGTGCCGCCTCGCATCCTGCTAGCAGCCCAACAACCACCATGCCAAGGGCCAGTGACCAAGATTGAGTATGACTTGGTTGGGAGCGGTTTTTCACGCGATTTAGGGTCATGGCAAGTTCCAGGTCAGGCCGTAGCCGCACTCTTCAAAGGCCCTGGGCGACGCTAACGCTGACATATAGCCCTGAGCACATGGCGTGCCATGTGCGCGAGCAGATCGCACTACACCTGGTCAGGGTAGTGCGATCTGCGTTTGCCATGGTTGGTGAGCCCGGCCGGCATGCGTCGCGGCCGGGCGACACCTTTGTGTTCTCGCTTAAGCTATTTGATGTGGCATTGCAGGCAGAGATAGCTTTCTTGTATGGGTGCCCTGAGGAATTCGCCCAGCCCGTTATTGTGCGGCTCGTGGCAGGACGTGCATTCGACTCGGTCCAGACCACTAAGGGTCACCAGCTGAACGCCGGGTCCACTATTGATTCCTGGAGAGAAGGTCGCCTTGTCATTGTACTCGGCGGGCCGATCTGTCGGGTAGGCTATGCCGATGGGATGATCGTTGGACAAGTTGGAGCCAATCGCAGCTGAACCGGTGATCACAATTCCCGTGCCTCCGCTTCCGCCATAATTGTCCACGGCAGTGACGCCGTCGTGACACCCCAGACACATCTTGCTAGGCCCCTCGGGTTGGTCGGCTGTGCTGGAATACATGACGAAACTCTCGCCCGTCTCGGCATGATTCCAAAGGACGTTTTCTTCGCCTTCCAGCAAAGCGTTGTGAGGCGTGTGACATGGAAGGCAAATCTGGTTGCCCTCGATGCTAACGCCAGGGTAGTTGTTGAGGTTGTGTGGCGAGTTCTGGATACCCACTGAAGGGTAACTGCCCGGATCGCCCGGGATGATTTGTGCCGACGCAGAGCCCGCAACCAATGCGACAGTTGTAACCGTCATTGCCCAAACTGCGAGTTTCATCGAAGACCTCCTCCGCTGGATTCCACGCAACCCACCCGGGGGTCGCTTCTCTTTCGTAATGCCGTCTGCCGCGTCTCGGGCCAGGTTAGTCAACCGGGCAAGATTGACCGGACAGTCAGCGTCCGTCACAGGGGTATCAACACTCGCCGTGCCAATAGCTCCTTTTGGGACGTATTCATGCTCCCTGCCGAAGCAGGAATATCTTTAACACATTGTCGTAGCATGAGTTAGGGCGGCTAGTGCCGGAGAAGGATGCTCCCCCGGAGGCGTCTTACTTGTCATCGGTTTCCCGGTTTCGAGAACGCTCTGCCGGAGGTCTTCCTTGAGATGGGAATGAATGGGGTCGCCGACTATACGCCTCAGCCAAGGCAAGGCGGTAAAACTCGACCGCTTCGCCGAGATCGCCTCTTCTTTCAGACAGGAGACCAAGGTCATACCAGATGGGGCCCTTGGCTGCAGATCGGGCCAGCGCTTGTTGCAGGAACGTCTTAGCCCTGTCGAACTCACCACGAGCGAGGGCCAGGCGGCCTAAAAGATGAGCCAATCTAGAATTCATCGGTTCTTGGTTGGCAAACGGGGGCAAGCTGTCCGCCGCCTTGTCAATTTCGCCCAGGGCTAGGTGGCATGTACCCCGCAGGATGGCCACGGAGGCATGCCCCTTCTGGTCACCACCCAATGCGTCCAAGATTGAGATGGCTTGCTTGTACTTTTCTTGCTCCATGAGCAACCGAACCAGCCCGAGCTGTCTCTCGGCGGGATCGATTTTTTTGGGTATGCCCGTTCTGAGCTGTTCAGCCAGAACATCGTGCTCCGCTTGACCGAGTTCCCCAAGCAACAATCGGACGTGCAGCTTGACACGTTGATCGAAATTGGGTGGCAGCTGGGCCAGCTCAAAACGAAGCACCCCGGCTGAATCGATCAAGAGCGTCGTCGGGGCGACGATGAGGCCAAAATCTCCATACATTGTCCGGTTGGGATCCAGAGTGACCGGATATGTCACCTTGTGCTCGGCTGTGCATTGCCGCAGAAAGTCGCGGGACTCTGGCGACGTGGACACGGCCAGCACAGCCAGGCCGGGTCCTTTGAAGGACTGGTACATCCGCTGGGCGGCTCTCAGGGCCTGCAAGGAGTCGTCGTGCTGGGGCCTGGCAAATACCAGCAGGAGGACTTTTCCTCGATAGGCTGAGCTTTCGATTTTGGTATCGTCCAAGGTGAGTACAGAGAAGGCTGGGAGCTGATCTCCCACTTTCACATTCCTAAGCCCACGAGTCGGCTGGGCATACGCCAGTGTGGCGAGGACCAGCGTAGCCACATAGACGGCCGGTGCATGGGCTGGGACAGGCATGAGTGTTTCTGCTCTCTCTAGGGATCGAGATCGGCGTCGGTCGGCTGCACCCCGTTGACCACAGGTTTGTCCCGGTCGTAGCGATAAGGCCTGTGGCAACCGGGAGAGCATGAGCCTCCGGTCGCTGTCTTCCTGAACCCGACTGGTAACTGCCACTGACCAAACGGCACTGAATCAGTGATGTGCTTCGGGTGGCTGCTTGCATGGGTTGCGTGGCAGCTTCGGCAGGATCGGCCTTTAACCTTGCGGTTGACGTGTAGGTAGTGCAGGTTCTGATCGCCATTGCGAAAATTGGTCAGCTTGTCGGTCTGCGCATCGCGCACCATGTCCGCTTCATGGCAGCTAAAACAGAGCGAGTAGCTCTTCAGATCGAACGGGGCGTAGAATTTTTTGGGATAGTCCTCCACAAGCAGCCTAAAATGGTCCCCACCATGGGGTTGGTGGCAGGCGGAACAATCCTTCTCTTGAATCGGGCCATGATGGGACGGGTTGCTGCTGAGCATGCCATCGATGTTCCCCAGCGTGTCTTCGCCTGACTTGAGCTCCTGGTTGTGGCAGCTCAGGCAAAGCTCCATTGGCTGTTGCGTCAGCAGGTGCTCAGGGTTAGATGCGTGCGGATCGTGGCAGCTGAGGCATGACCGCTTCGTCGAGAGTGCACCGTGCTGGACCTCTGCTTCATCCATGATTTCTGCGATGTCATCATGGCAATCGAGGCAGAGTTCGGTGGGGGCTGAATGCAGATTGAACCGGTTATTGGCACCATGCGGATCGTGACACGAGTCGCAGGCTTCAAGAACTGGGGCGTGTTTGTGGGCGCTAGTGGTCAACTTTGTTGCCAATGCTGTGTGGCAAGTCAGACAAAGCTCTCGGTTGGCCGCGGTAAGTAGAGCTGGATGGTCTGACGCATGGGCGTCGTGACAAACGATGCAGGCTCCTACAGCAACTGGACCGTGCAGGAAGTTTTTGCCTTCAGCAATCTCTTTGTGGCATGACAAACAGAGTTCCTCCACTGGCATCTTCACCAGGGACTTGTTTGGGCTGCCGTGGGGATCGTGACAAACGGTGCACTTGCCGTCGGCGAGCGGGCGATGGACTACCTCTCCCTCGAAGTCTTCTTCGTCGTGGCAATCGAGGCACAAGTCCGGTTCAGCGCTAGCCATACTGAAGTCATGACTTCCTGGATTCTTCTCTTCGTGGCAGGCATCACACGACCCGGCGCCTGCCGGCTCATGGACGACGGCACGTTTGGTATATTCCGCATGACATCCGGCGTCCGTGCAGTTGCCCGCATACTTGCCCTGCGGGCCGCGCGCGTCGTCGTTTCCAGTTGTCGCCATGCTGAGCGCGCCAACCAAGGCGACCAGAAAACTGGTCATCGGCGTTCTCCAAGGTCTGTAGCCTGATTGGTGTCGAGAGCAAGGGTTGTCGTTCCGCCGGCCGCGTGCAAACCACATTGGAGGTTCGGTTGCTGGTCCAGTACAGGAGGATGTGCCCCATGCCCGTGACCTTGGGTCGATAATAGCCGGGCCGGTGCGTGAGCAACCAACCATGCACCCGACATCAGCCAGGACAATCGTGCCTTCACGTCAAACTCTCCATAATAGTCTGCAGGGCCGTAGGTCATTTGATCATTCATTACCGGCGGCGGCTGCATGTAGGCCAGCGAGGTCGAGCTCTTCCATTTTTCGGTATAGGCTAGAAAGCCCAATGCCCATGGTTTCGGCCGCGGTTACTTTGTTATTGCCACAACTCTCCAGCACTTTCCTGATGTGCTGGCCCTCGAACTGCCGGACAGGGGCGGCGATACGCAGTATGTAAATATGCAGCAGGCCTATGAAGAACTGCCGGAGGCAACCAAACGACGAATCGCTGATGTAAAGGGCACGCATGTTTATCAAAGCAAGCACAGTGCCCGGAAGTTGATGGGGCTGACGAAAGAAGCGAAGCTGAATGTGCCGGACGCAGTGCAGCATCCGCTTGTGCGGACCCATCCGGAAAGCGGACGAAAATCGATCTATCTCAACCCAATTCGGATCGAGGAAATAGAAGGCCTTGAAGAGGCGGACGCGCTCGATTTGCTGAACGAGTTGCTAGAACATGCCACGCAGGAAAAATACCAGTACCGTCATCGCTGGCAGCCAGGGGACCTCGTAATGTGGGACAATCGCTGCCTGTTGCACAAGGCGAATGGCGACTACGATCACGCGCAGACGCGCTATCTCTATCGGGTGATGCTAAAGGGTGACCGGCCGGTTTAACCCCTGTTGTGCTGTTCTGGTCGTAAGGTGTGTTGGGTTGCTTGTGATTTATGGCAAATAACTCGTTACTAGCCCGCCGTCAGCTGCTTGATAATAAGGCGTGTCGCCTTCCAGCGTGGTCCGCTGCATGTGCCGCTCGTATTTCTCGTCATCGAAGGGCAAGGCGCGATGCTGGGTGCAGCGGTTGTCCCATAGGATCGCGTCGCCTGCCTGCCAGCGATGGGTGTAGGTAAATTCCGGCTTCACGATATGCGATGTCAGTTCATTGATGAGCCGTTCACCTTCTACTTTGGGAATGCCTTCGATCTCCACAGCCCAGCGGCCAATGAAAAGTGCCGTGCGTC
>JAJDDP010000224.1 GCA_029260235.1 Phycisphaerae bacterium
GGCCCTTGGGCCGCAGATCGTGCGTATTGGGCGAGGAACGAACGGGTTAGGGCGTCGTCCCAGATAATGTCGGCATCGAGAATCTGTCCGGTCAATGGATTGGCCCGTGAAGGCCCCATCGCAAAGGCGCGGCCGCTGACAATCCAACGGAAGAAATTGTAACGGACGTCCTCTGGATCGAGATCCTTGAACTCGTTGGTCGCTGTCTGCTGGCGAACTTGAATTGCATTCCGCAGCCCAGCCGCTTCAAAAGCTTTATTCCACTCCAGGATCCCTTCGCGTACGAATCGGCGGTACTTCTTAGGAACCGTTTTCTCGATGTAGAAGACGATTTGGTCGTCCGGATTGACGTCCGAAACCTTGGCGGACGGGTCTTCCTTGCGGAGACGCCATCTGTTGATGTAGCGCTTAAAGACGGTCTTGGCATTGTGAGGCGCCGTCCAGTCCTTCACCGCAGTGAGGAAGAAGCCAACGCGATCATCGGCTTCGCGGGGCTTGTAGTCGTTCTCGGGGAGTTCAGAAATACTGTAGTGAACACGGGCACGGATGCCCCCGCGATTGCCCTGCATGACGGCCAAGTCGACGGCCAACTCCAGGTTCTTGGGGAATACCTTCCGCTTGGCATAGCGACTCAGGGAGGCGTCGATGCTGCCGCCAAAGATTCGGCCCAAGCTGGCGTAGTCGGATTTGAGGATCCGATCCAAGTCGATGACCGCACTGCCATCTTTCTTGGAAACGATCGGCGTAGAGAGAACGATGGATTCGGTGTAGGTGCGCTTGATGACATCTTCAACATCAGACCCCTTGCCCGTCTTGTGGCGGACGTCGGGTTCGACGAGCACGAGCTTCTTGTCGATCTCCCGCCACTGAACCAGCTGATCACCCCACATGTAGCCAGCCAGCATCGGTCCGCCGGCGATGCTCGTGGCCATCAAGAAATTCTTGTTCATCATGCCGCTGGGGATGACCGCCAAGAGGTTGTCGGTCTTCTTGTTGTAGTAGAGCTTCCACAACGAACCTTCCGGCGCGGAGATCTCTTTATGATCCTTGGCGAACTTGTCGAAAGGCGGGAAGTCCGGCTTTTCCTTCTTTTCTCCACCCTTCGCAGCCGCCGCCGGAGGTGGAGGCATTGGACCCTTGTTCGTGTCTTCGCCCAGCAGATGAAGCGGAGCAAGCAAGAAACAAGCCGCTACGGAAAACGCGACCGATTGGCGATTAGACGAAATCCACAACATAAGAAACGCTCCTGTGTGTTCGGGTTTGTCGTTCCGATTCAGATTATTGCTCAGCCAGCGATAAGAGCGGCCAACCACAGTGGCCACGCGCTGATCGCACGAGAGCACGGCACCTCTCTCGCTTATAGCGATTTGGACGTTTCAAGTCACGGCGGGCTAGGCGATAACGACGGCCGACGACCAAACGTGACACCTTCTTACAACGATCAGCTCCGCCGGCCAATTTCCTTCCCGGATTTGGCGCCCCGCCCATGCAGGGCTATCATCCCCCCCATCGATAACTACCCGCACCGTTGGTCCACTATGAATCGGCAAAACGCGCGAATCTCATACACAGCTCTTGCGCTTTCCTTCGCGTCCCTGACAGGATGTGAACCAGCGGATACCACAGCATCTAAGGCCCAACCTGCACTCCCAGTACCAGCACCCCAATTGCTGGACTTCCCAGAGAAGCTTCACGTCGAAGATGAGTCGGTGAATAAATTTGTAGCCAAGGTGATCGAAACCTGTGCGTCGGGCGACTACGAAGCCTTCCGACAGCTGTGGAGCCGTGGAGCGGAACCCTTTCCCCGCGATCAATTCTTCGACGCTTGGCGATTGGTGCGTAGAGTCCGTATCGAAGCCCTAAGGCCCGTGCGCCACCCCAAGACCCTGGACATCCTCTATCTGGGCAAAGCCCACGTTGAGTTAGAGCCCGATGTCCGCGAGCCCGAGCGAGATGTGATCATCCTGCTCGTTCAGGAGGATGGGCGGTGGCGATTGGCTTCGCCGCCGAGTGAACTTCCTGAAGACATGTTCGATCCCACAGAAACAACAAGCCAACCTTCATCCTCGGCAGCAGGCAAGGGTTAACCAACTCTGGGTCGGATCCGCTCAATTGGAGACTAGGCCAAACGGCAGGTTCACGGCCTTCTCTGGATGCATGCCAACACTCAGCCCAAGAAAAAACCCACCTACTCAGGTGGGTTTTGAGGGTTGCTTGGTTCAAATACCAGCTCAAACGAGCCAAACTCGCATTACGGTCTGGCGCCTGGCGTGAAAGGGTATATCGGGACCGTGCTGCATGTTCCGACGTTTTGGCCGCCGCCGCCGCCACCGCCGCCTTGGTCACCGGCAAGCCCAAAGAATGGGATCGAGCAACTGGGGTCGTCTTCAAAATTCGGAACGTCGCCGAACAACTGAGTAATGTCAGTTGGATCGCAGAACCCTAGAACGCTGCCGCACGGATTCAGCACCGTCGCGGCCGTCTTACAGGAGGGGAAAATCGCAAGATTGCAGCCCAGAAGAGTTGCCGCCAATGCGACGAAGCTGACCTTGCCATTCTTGGATATTTTTTTCATCGCCAAATAGACTCCGTTACGGTGTCGCCATCAATATGGTTGCCTGCGTCCGAGGCCTAAGCCTTGGAAAGCCCGTGCCTAAAAACCGGTATCTTCGACCGGGCAATCCGCAAAGAATGTACCAGTTCGCGGACCCTCGAACGAATCGCTGCCGCCACCGCCGTCCTCGCCGCCGCCGGTATCGGTCCCGAGCACGGTCGCGCAAGGATCGATCAAGCCGCCGAAGATGCCGTTTGTGCAGTCGAATATGAAGCACATGTCCAGTGATGCGATCGCCGCTTCAGAGGCGAAGGAACCACAGGCCAAGTTACCGCCTTGGAAGAGGTAGCTGCCACCAAAAACCATCGTGGTAACCAGTGCAATCCGGGAGAAACGTCTACGCATGGCTCAAGTCTCCAAACCGGTGAGGCTCAGGGAAGCTGGACGGGGCCGCGGGGCCATCCGCCGAGTTACGCCTCCACAAGGGGTGTCATCATAGGGCTGCCCACCAACCTCCGCAAGTTGACCTGGAAGGGAAAAACGCCCGTAGGCGACGGCGTGCATGTGTTTCGCCGCGCCCAGCCACGCTCCTTGTATCGTCTTAGACGCTGTGTCTGGCAACCCCCTAGCCGCTCTTTTCCGCCAATAGGGTACTGATTTCTGCCCGACCAACGGGCTGGATGAGGCCTCTCTCAGTGATAATGCCCCGAATCAGCTCGGCAGGCGTGACATCGAAGGCTGGACAATAGCAGGACACATCGTCTGGTGCGGTCTTTCGGCCAAACCCGTGGCGGATCTCCGCCGGACTCCGCTCTTCGATGGGGATGGCTGACCCATCGGGGCAGGCGAAGTCAAATGTCGAGCTGGGAGCAGCCACATAAAACGGAATGTCGTGGGCTTTGGCCAGCACAGCCACCGAGTAGGTACCGATCTTGTTAGCGGCATCTCCGTTGGCAGCGATCCGGTCAGAGCCGGTGATCACCAAGTCGATCTTCCCTTCCTTCATCAGCAGGCCTGCCATGTTGTCGCAGTTCACCACCACATCGATCCCTGCCCGCGAAAGCTCCCAGGCGGTCAATCGCGAACCCTGCAACAGGGGTCGAGTCTCGTCAGCATATACGCGGAAAGACCTCCCAGCTTCGTGGGCGGCGTACATGGGGGCCAGGGCAGTGCCGTACTCAGCCGTAGCCAAGCCGCCCGCATTGCAGTGCGTGAGAACGCCAGCGCCGGCTGGAATCAGCGATTGCCCCACTTGGCCTATCGCCCGACACATGGCAGCATCCTCATCGCGGATCAACTTCGCCTCAGCCAGCAAGACCAGCTTAACCGCGCCTACATCGTCACCGGCACCCAGCGCTGTCCGCTTCATCCGATCCAACGCCCAGAATAGATTCACCGCCGTCGGTCGAGCCGAGGCCAGGAAATCGCACACCTCGTCCAGCTTGGCGGTGAAGGCAGCGCGGTCGGTTCCGTCAAAACCGCGAACACCCAGCACCACGCCCATTGCGGCTGCAATGCCGATGGCAGGGGCACCGCGAACACGCAACACCTTAATCGCTTCCCAGATCGCTTCAGGGTCGCGGCACTCAAGCATCTTCAATTCTTGAGGCAACAAGGTCTGGTCGATCATGGAGACGCAGCCGTCCAAGTCGCCGAGCCATTCGATTGTGCGCAGTGTTGTTGTCGTGTTCATCGTTCGATTCAACCATTGTTCGAGTTGCTTTAGAGAAGCAGTGTTAGTTCATGGAGCCACCAAGGCTAGCCACAAGTTCTTGATACTTTTGAGAACGGGAAAGAATTTCGCCGGCGATTTCCTTTAGCGCGTCAACTTGATCCGGCGGCAAGTACAACCTTGTCTTCATTTTTTGGAAGATGCCTCTCTTCCCAGCATCTTCAATACTGTCAAAATCAACAGAGATCGAATAGTAGCGAACATCCCCCGACCCTTCTCCGCCCGGGAGGGTCACACCGGGGCAAGATTCTTGAATCAACTCCCGACACTGGGCTTGAACCTGCGCATCCCTTGTGAGTTGGTCAAAGTGCTCCTGAATCATCACGGCCGAATCAAATGTGTAGTTGTCCTGCAGGCCTGAGACGGTTGCCTTGAGCGCATCTATTTCGGTCGGCGTAGCCTCACGCTTATCCCACGGCGTAGCAGACTCAGTCTTGGCATTGACGATGATGACCACCACAGTCTTGATCTTCTCAAGGTTCAGGCCGCGAAGTATGCTCCAACTGCTATCCGTAGTAGCCAACGAATGGACAACGGTTCTGGTGCCCAGGTTGTCAGCAATGCCGCCATCAAGAAGGTGAACATACGGCCTCTGATTGGCATCAAGATATGAATTGGCATATTGGGCTCTCTGGTATCGTCTAGAGGCGATGCTTCTATCACTCAAACCAAGGGGGATCCATGCAGGTTCCTTGAAGTCAAAGCCCTTCGTATAGTTCTGCAATGTGAGCGGCGAGAAGAGAAGTGGAAAAGCCGCAGACGCAGCCACTGCCCTTGAAATAGGCATCGCTCCCAAGTCTGAATACAACAGATCGAACTGCTCTTGCGTGAACTCGAAAGTTGCCCCCAGAGTCATGTCGGTCGCGTTCACGATAAGGAAGGGACGCTGCCCTCGCCGTAACAAATCGCCGTAGGTCGTGCGATCAAAGATATCCTCGCCGTAGTATTCTGCGGCTAAATCTGTGCGACTGAATGTCGGCGACAGCAACCGTATCCCGCTCCATACCGCAACCCCGAGCAACTCCCTTTCGATATTCTTCTTCAAGAAGCGGTGTTCGAAAGTCTCGAACAACTCATCCCCGAAGGCTGCATAGTACGCAGCCGTGAAGCTCCCTCCCGATACAGACGAAATCACGTCCACCTCGTCCAGCAGCCGCTTCTCTTGTCCGCCGATCGTTACCCTTGTATCCCTGAGTTGCTCCATCACTCCATAGGCAAGGGCGGCAGCCCTCGTTCCTCCACCCGAGAAAGTCAGCACGACAAATAGTTCTTCAGAATTTCCGGGCGAGGACAAGTTCTTGAAACGATAACCCTCGTCCTCATCGAATGCTTGCAGCGGCACATTCACACTGTAGTGGGCACACCCAAGAGGGCCGCATAGCAGAAGGGCTAAGCCAATGGCTTTACAGTTCCTCAAAGACGATCTCCATCGGCCTTAGCGGAGTCGTGTGCACAACGGTCGGACGCCGCCATTTGGGTGTGTAGTCGCGCGGCTCACCAAGATTGATGGTGTGCGTTCCCGGACCAACGCGGAACTTCTTGTCCGTGACGCCGGATTCGTAGTCGTCAACGAAGACCGCTCGCCTTTGCGGAAACCGAACGATCACATATTCGACCGCCATAGCCATGTTCCTGCCACTTCAAACGCCCGCGCTTTCGCTTGAGTGCCACACATCCGATGTGTGACCACCAGAACCCGCTGCACTACTCAACTACGACGCGCTCTTCTTGCTCTTGTCCTCATAGGGAGGTGGGGCCGGGGTTTCCATCGGCTCTGCCTTGATGCGATCCATCAGGTATTTTATGGCTGCTTCAAGCTGAGCATCTTTGCCATCCAAAACATCGACGGGCATATTCTGAACCTCCATGTCCGGATCCACGCCATGACCTTCGACGATCCAAGTGCGGTCCAAGCCATAAGGGGCGAACTGCGGCGGCGTTGTCCCACCGCCATCGACCAACGGTTGGTGCAGTTCGATGCCAACCGCCCCACCCCACGTCCGCATGCCGATCAATGGAGCAATCCTCTTTCTCTTGATGCCCTCGGCGAACCACTCGCCCGAACTACCCGTGTCTTCATTGACCAGCACGGCTAGATGGCCCCGGAAACTACGCTCCGGTTCATGGGTCGGGTTTCCTTCCCGCGGCTTGGTCATCGCCCAGGTCTTCCGCTCGAAACGGTCAATCAGCATGTTCGAGGTGAATCCGCCACCGTTGTATCGCTCGTCGATGATGAAGCCCTTCTTGTAGTGCTGCGAGAAATAGTACGGCGCAAACTCTTTCAAACCCGGGTCCATCATGTCGGGAATATGCAGGTAGCCGATCTGCCCGCCGCTGGCCTTGGCTACCTTAGCCCGATTGTTGTCCACCCATTCGCGGTAACGAATCGTCCGTTCACTTCTCAACGTTTTGATGCGGTAGGTCTTTGAACCTTCGGCGCTAGGCTTGTTGTTGTACGTCAAGGTGACCAGCTTGTTGGCTTTGTTTTGGAGATAGCCAAAGGGGTTATCACCGGTCGTGACTTCTTGCCCGTCGATAGCAATCAAGTAGTCGCCTTCTTTGATCGGGCACCCAGGCATACCTATCGGCGAGCGCTCGCTCCCTTTCCATGGCGTACCCGGAATGACGTGGGCTAGCTGGTAATAGCCCGCCGCCGCGTCAAGGTGAAAATCTACGCCCAGGAGGCCTACCGATACGCGCTTTGCGCCACCCTGAAAATCACCGCCAAATATATAGGTATGGCCAACGTTCAACTCCGCGATCATCTCGCCGATCACATAGTTCAGGTCGCTCCGATTTCCGCAATGGGGGATCAGCTTGCGATACTTCTCTCGCATGGCAGGCCAATCGACGCCGTGCATGTTGACATCGTAGAACCAATCTCGCTGCACACGCCAAGCCTCATCAAAAATCTGGTTGAACTCCTCATTGCGATCCACAGAAATGCGAATCCCAGAGAGGCTGATATTCCCATCGCCCACCGAAGACTTGGAGCCGCTGTTCACCACGCCATAGCTACTACCGGCGCGGTAAACTAGTTTCTTGCCGTCGGCGGAGCGGTGGTAGTTATTGATCCCCGATGTGATCTTCTTGGATTCTGAATCTTCAAGATTGTACGCATGAAGGTCAACGCGATCAGACGTCTCATCGTTGATGTTCTGATATTTCTGAAACTGCTGTTCTTCCTTGGCTAGGTACAAGAAGCCATCGTCAGTTGCTTCCAGCCGAAAATACTGACCCGGCGAAACACCTTCGACCGCAAGGATGCGCCGCTCTAAGCCAGCTAGGTCGATGCGATTCTTGCTCTCTTCCTCTTGATTCTCAGATCCCTCATCCTCCGATGCTTCTTGGCTTACGCTCTCTTCCTCGTCTTGAAGGGCAAATGGCGAAACGGCATCGTTCTGTAAGAGCGCCATATACGGCCGACACATATTTAGGAAAACGTAATTCTGTTCCACCGCGCCCATGATGGGGTTGAACGTACGGTTGGAAAGAAAATACAGGTATAGGCCATCCGGACTAAACGACGGACTAAAATCGGTATAGACTTCGTCGGTGACGCGGTGAGTCTTCCCTTGCTCCATCGAGTAAAGGAAGATGGCTTCGTTGATGCTCTGCTCCATCTTGCTGTAGGCGATCCACCTGCTGTCGGGAGACCAGACGTAATCCTGAATGCCCCAGCGGTACCAGCCATCGTCGTAATCGCTTCGGTCCAAAACTTGCACGTCACCACCATCGACGCCAACGAGATTCAAACGCATGGATTTGTCCGAGAAAATGATGTGTTTGCTGTCCGGCGACCAGACAGGCTGCATGCGGTAGCCCTGCCCACCTTGGGTGAGCTGCTTCCACGGTTGCTCGCCCCTTTGATCAACCAAATACAACTCCTCTTCGCCGCTCTTATCAGAAATGAATAGCACCCACTTGCCGTCGGGAGACCAGGCTGCGTTCTTTTCCCGAGAATTCGTGGTACGGGTCAGGTTAATGGGCTGACCCTCTTCGACGGGGATGTTGAGCACTTCGCCACGGGCATCGAGCAGCATCCGCTTCCCCGAGGGCGACAGGCCGAAGGCGCCGATCGAAGGAGCGACTTCGACCAACTCGGGCCTCATGCGTACGAGGTCGCTGGCGATTTGAATGTCGATCACTTGCGACTTGCCCGACTTGAGATCCAGCAGGTGCAGTGCTTCGCCGTATTGATAAACAATTTGGCCCAGCCCAGCCGATGGATTCTTGACGTCGTAGTCTTTGTAAGAAGTCAGGGCTGATACTTGCCCGTTGGCGACGTCGTACTTGTAGATGTTGAGCGTGCCGAATTTGCGGTCAGAGTTGAAGTAGATCGCATCGCCTACCCACATCGGGAAGTTGTCGCTGCCGACCCAGTCGGTGATCTTATGAAAATCGCCGGCCTCTAAACTGCCCATCCAGATTTCCTGGGCAGTGCCGCCTTGATGCCGCTTCCAAGTCCGAGCTTCGCGGCTAATCCGATTGTAAGCCACCTTGGTTCCATCGGCTGAGACCGATAGCAACCCCGCCCGATCAATCGGCAGCTTGACAGGCAAGCCGCCCTCGATCGAAACGCAGTAGACCTCTTCACCGCGGGAAGGGTACTCCCGACTCGATCGAAAGAACACCTCTTTACCGCCAGGCCACCACCCCAACGCGCGGTCGCGGGCTGGGTGATAAGTAAGCCGCCTGGGCACGCCGCCATCAGCTGCAACCACATAGACATCCGTGCCGCCATCATATTGTCCGGTGAACGCGATCATGGAACCATCGGGCGAGAATTTTGCCCACGTTTCTGATCCAGGATCGTTCGTAATCCGCCGAGCCTGACCGCCGGTCGACGACACCAACCACAGATCCCGTTCATAAGCGAACACGACCCGGTCCTGATGAACGTCGGCAAAACGCATCAACCGACTCTGGGCCTGAGCAATACATCCAACCGACAAGAAAACGACAATACTCATTCGGATCATGGGGCGACTATGGGCCACGGTACAACTCCTTCTAGGTGTATGGTTTCTCTTGCGGGTACCGGATACTGGACGCCCCACCCCTGAGCGAAGCGGAAGGGTGGGGAACGAAACAAGGCTAGCAAGCACCTCGTCAAGCCCAAGACCCTACAGCATCGCGGCGCCACAATAAACCGCCGTCGGGTCTGAAATCAGCTCAGAAGGAAGCAAACCTAGCGCCCAAGTTTCGGCTGTTGAGTTCATAACGAGGCGCTACCGCATTCGGGGCAAGTGCCGCTCTTGTTTCCTGTCAGATTGTAACCGCACTCCTGGCAGGCTGGTCCTGGAAACCGCGAACTGGATCTGCGGCTCCTGACGAGCCGAGCCAATACCAGTAGTGGGTAGGGAAGCAGGAGGAAGGGATAAACAAGCGGGGGCAAACCTATGCTCAGCCCGACGGGACGCTTCCAGATTTGCACTGTGAACTTTGCTTTATCGACCCCCAGGAGAACCTGCGGGCCTTCCTTGACTGGGTTGTACGGTTGGCAGATTCTAATCCCCGCTTGGTCCGGCAAGTAGTACATCTGGAACCAGCAGAACTCGGACTTCATGGTCCTGAGGTACCAAGGCCAAGGCGATGGTTCGGCGATGCCGAGTGGCGAACCTGCGTACCTATAGGCTTCAGCGGCTAGGATGCTGACGCCAGAGATCGCCAAGAGCACAGCGATTGTGTTCTTGACCCGTCTACGATGCACGGCTGTCATTCCTAACTCCCTCACCTAAAGGGGTCACGCAATAGCTAGTGACCGTGTCGCAGTCAATCGGCAAGCCTCGCCAGCTCAACCTCTGCTGCGATGTACCCGAACGCAGGCCAGTAGGGCCCGGCGATCACCCGACGAAATATTTCGACCGCTCGGTCCGGCTTTCCATTGTAGAGATACCAGGTTCCTAGCCCGTAACCCAGGGTAGCCACATCCAGATCGCTGGCTGAATCCAGATCGAGCAATTCGTCCGGGGTTAAGAGACCCTTGTACATCAACGTGCGCCGGTGATAGGCGGTATTCTCAATCATCTCCATGTCTGGACTGATGGGCTTGAGAAGTGCCACGGCCTCATAGTCCCGGCCCAACCGACGCAAAGCCATGTACATCCAATCCGTAGTGGCCACGAGATTGTCGTCGTAGCCGCTGCCAAACTTCTGCGCCTCACCAAACGCCACGAATGCACCGTTGAAATCACCTGTCAGGTAACGAGCAAGACCGAGGTGGTACCAAATGTTGAATGCCGTCGTAGTCAGCGGAATCCCGCGGTCGTTGGGTGCGCCATCCTGCTCGATTTCGTCCGGCTTGCCTTCGATCAGCCGCGTCGCACGTTCGAGGTCCACAATTGCCTCGTGAAAGCGGCGCGCAGAAATCAGGCGATGCCCGCGGTGACGATAGAACGGGGCGTAGTCTGGAAATTCAGTAATCCCCTCCGTGTAAACTTCAATGGCATCGTTGATCCGCCACAAATAACCGAGTCGCCGACCCACCCAGACGATCTTGGACGGGTCATCCGGATCTTCTTCGAGTGCGGCGCGCGCGGCGAGAAGGTCGTCCTCGAGCTCCTTACGCGATGGGCCGGCCGAAACGGGCATC
This sequence comes from Phycisphaerae bacterium, assembly GCA_029260235.1. Classification (GTDB taxonomy): domain Bacteria; phylum Planctomycetota; class Phycisphaerae; order UBA1845; family UBA1845; genus OFTM209. Next base: position 10,882 of record JAJDDP010000224.1, read on the forward strand.
AGCCTCCTCCCAAGCAGCGAGATGATCGGGCCTTCATGCCGCACCAGAGATTGAGTGGTGGCCTCGGTACCGACTGCGCCCGGGCCGCCCGGTGCCCCATCGCACTGCGTCCATGAATTGAGTCTCCATGCCGCAGGGATGCTGATCAGGGCCCGCCGATCAGACTTCACGTGATGCACATATGACCGCCGCCAAAATGTGCCTGGGACGAAATAGGCAAGATACTCTCCGCAGGGAGACATGCCCCACAGAGATGAATATGAATGACCTGCACGCGCACCGCCGATTATCTTGTCTGTCGCTTCGTTCCTCACCCTGAAGTAGCCGCTGCAGGGAGGGCCAGCGACCAGCGTGGCATCACCGATGACGCGCCTCTGCGTGCTGTGGTAGGAAGAACCAATGCTCGTCAAGGCATTATGGTCATCACGGCTCGACTCTAGCGTCCTCAAAATAGTCGGCCTGCTCCTTCCAGCGAACAGATCTGAGGTTGCAATCCGCACAACGACAGCCTCGCTCCCCGGGGTCAAGAAGGTCATTTCCCATCGACGCTCGGTGGGGGCTGAACAATCGGCGAAGAGGAGCAGAAAGCCACTCGTGACGAAGATCCGTAGCTTATTCCGGGCAGTTGAAACCAAGTGCTTGCAACGCATCGATCACTCCATCATTTAGTCCTCAATCCGGCCTGCCGACTGAAGCGAGCCGCAATGCGCCGAGTCGCGGGCCAGCTCAAGCAGCACGGCCAAGTCTAGTCTTACTCCCATGAGTGAGCCAGCCATCATCCTCGTGTTCGTAGCACGGTTCGCATGAACCGGGTAGAATGGCTAACCTCATCGATTCGGTTGCCACCATCTGACCAACTCGCGACCGAGATCCAGGTGCGTCGGAGCAATTCGCATGAAGCGTTTCAAGAAGGTATTGGTGTGCCTCGACGGATCACCGCACGACGTACCGATGGTTGTCAACACCGGCGGGCGGTCACGCGTAGCTGAATCCGAGGAGATGCACTTTCTACACATCATCGACGACCAAGCCAATGCCGGAATGGACAGCAGCGATAGCCCGCCCGAGATCACGGCTGAATCGCTGCGTTCTTTCGTCAAAGAGCACTTCAAAGGCCATGGTAGAGAAGCGATCCAATGCGACGCGGTGCGCGGATCGCGGTTGCTCGAAGTCCTGCGCTACGCCCACGACAAGGACATCGACCTGGTGATACTGAGCCGTTACTACGGCCAGCGTAGTGAGCAGGACGACGAAACGACTCTTCCCCGTCGGATCACCCGCAAAGCCACATGCTCCGTGCTGGTTCTTCCCAAACAATTCACCCAACAGGCGGACGAGCTGATCGTCCCGGTACGGGATTCAGAGTGTTCCGCCCAAGCCCTGGAAGTCGCAGCCGGCATCGCCGAAGTGTCCGGCGCTCGGCTGACCGCATTGAACGTCTTCCACGTCAGCAGCGGCTATTCACGCGTTGGCACGACCCGAGAGGAACATACCGCCCTGTTGCAAGCGTCCGCCCAACGCGAGTGCGAACGCCTGCTGAAGCGGTCCAACACCCACGGGGTAAAGGTAGACTGCAACAACATGCCCGACGTGGGCAATGATCCGGTGACGGTCATCCTCGATGTGCTCGGCGATGGTGTCGGTAAGGGCGTAGTCATCGGCGCCCGCGGGCGCACCGGAGCCGCCGGCGTGCTCCTGGGAAATGTCACCGAGCAGTTGATCCGTCAATCCCCAAGCCCCGTACTAGCCGTCAAGAAAAAGGGCGAGCACATGGGCATTGTTCAAGCCTTGCTTCTCATAGCCAGCCACGAGTAGAGGACGAGCCACCGTGTAGGGTGCCCCATCCTTGAGCGCAGCGGAAGGATGGGGGACGAAGCACGCACGCCATCAACCCAACGAACTACAAGGCCGGGTGGCCAACCTCCTCCGAAGGTGGGGGAGGCGATAATCCTGTGCGGCAAACGAATCCACGGAGTGTCGCCATGATTCATCGCCCCCCGCAGTCGGCGCTTCGATTCCGCTCCGCCTGCCGCAATACTGAATGCTCAACCGAATCAAGTTGACACGTGGATGTCGTTGGTCCCTTGCGAACCATCTGGATTGCTCCACTTGAGGTGCGTCTGGTAAGACATAGCGCTGCCCATGTGGAGGGCGGCAATGAGCGTGAACGACTGGCCGGTTTGCAGCGATGGGTATGGGAGCTTGCTTTGGCACTCGTTCCCTACGAGTGGATTGTCGGGACTCGCAGCGTCTATCTCGAATACTACTTCCGACGCTGCGGCGAGGCCTTGGTTCATGATGACGAAGCGGTAGTCGGCACCGGCCAACTTGACCAACTCCGCTGTAATGCACGCTCGATCTTGTGCCTGCTCACCCTTCTCGATGAGTTCGCGTTACTTCTTTGCCAGCGCAGCAGTGATAGCCTCGAAGTCAAGCTGCCTAGTCTGGAATCTGCGCGTTCGGATGAGCGACACAGTCGAGATCACGAGCGCCACTAACGCGATAACAGATCCGATGGTTTCGTAAAATGTCATTACCTTTTCCTCTCAATCGCGCCCAACAGTTGGCGACACTCGCTGGTAGCCTCGTGTTGCTCCTAACGCCGGCTCGCATCTCGAAAGGGGGCAGGGGGTCAGGCTTTCCTAATTCAACACAAGCCCAGGTTCCAGCCCTTCTCGTGGCCCCGGTGGGCAGCGCATGTGGCTCTCACTTATCCCCGCCCACAACTTCCAGCGATCCAAAGTGATTCAATAGCTGATCCAAGCGGACACGGTCGAGGTTCACGTCCATCTCGACGTGCTGCTCGTCATAGCGCTGCTCCTTAACCTGCGCAGATTTGCCCACAGCGGCCAACAACTTTCCGTCGGCCACGGGAATCCGCAGGGTCACATCAACAGCCCCGCTGGTCACGTACGAAAGAACCACATCAATCAACTCGCCAAGGCCCTCGCCTGTCTTGGCACTAATGCGCACCGTCTCTTGAATCTGGCTCTGCAAGATTTGGATGGCAGACAAGTCCTTGGCGGCATCCATCTTGTTGAGTAGCACGACTGTCGCTCTTTCTGCGCACCCCAGTTCTTCTAGCACCTCCCGAACCGCCCTGACCTGCTCGCTGGCTTCCCCAATCGAAGCGTCCACAACATGCAATAACAAGTCAGCATGAATAGCCTCTTCCAAGGTTGCTCGAAAAGAAGCGACTAGCCGATGCGGAAGATCCCGAACAAAACCCACCGTATCACTCAACAACACCGTCTTCCGCTCATCCAGGTCCCAACGGACTGTCTTGGTATCCAAGGTAACGAACAGCGCATCCTCTGCCTTTCGACCGGCATTGGTCAGCGTGTTCATCAGCGTACTCTTGCCGCTATTGGTATAGCCCACCAGCGAAACGGTAAATTCCTTGGCCCTCGACTTGACCTCTCTGGTCTTGCGTCGGTCTATATCGGATATTTGCCTCTTTAAGTAGGCTACTCGATCTGTGACGATCCGCCGGTCGATTTCGATTTGCCGCTCGCCAGGCCCACGCGTGCCGATGCCGCCGACAGCCCCCGCAGCGGTGCCACCACCTGCCCCGGCAATACGCTCCAAGTGCGACCACATGCCGCGAATGCGCGGAGCGGTATATTGCAATTGAGCCAACTCTACCTGCAGCCTGGCTTCGTGCGTCCTTGCTCGCGTGGCAAAAATATCCAAGATCAATTCGCTGCGATCCAAGATCTTGAGCTGAACCACCTTCTCGACATTGCGCAGCTGCGCCGGGGTTAACTCGTGATCAAAAATCACCACGCCGGCTTCGCTGGCTTCGCATCGCTCGCGAAGCTCTTCCAACTTCCCTTTGCCAAGGTAAGTCGTATTGCAAGGCCGCCGACGCTTCTGAACCATCGCGTCAACCGTCATCGCCCCAGCCGCCTCAGCCAAAGACTCTAGCTCAGCCAACGGATTCCTCAGATCGATCCGCGACTCTGGCGTGATCACAGCCACCAAGACCGCCCGCTCTTGGGCGACCGTCATTTCTTCTCGATGCAATTCGTACAAGCGTCCCTCACCAATCAAATAGGCCAGGACTCCCCAACAGCCCCAACATCCAAAACTTCCCCAGCAAAGCAACGAGCATTCTAGCTCCCACAGCTACCCCGCAACCACACCCCAGGCTGACCAACCTCAGAAGAATCAACAATTCCTAGATGGCGCATACTGTGCTGCGCTATCGTGCTACTAGAAACACTTGGGCCGCTGCCAAGAATATCAAACGAAGGGACCACAAGCCGAGTAGCTTCCCGGCACGGGATGGCCAACGGGCCGTCCTATCTAGCCCTGGGATTAGACAGGGAAAACCCGCTATTGAGACATTAGGGCCGAACATGTTTCACGTGAAACAGCGGCTTCGCAAGCTCTCCGTCAACCCGATCGCCAAACGACGGCACAGCAATGCGACCATTCAGCCCGGCACGTATACTGGCAAACCCGCGATGCCCAATCGCCTCCAGGAGGATCGAGGCCTGAATCGCCCGGGGAAAAGAGTTCCGCCCAGCGCGTGCCCAGCCAGAGAGAATCCTCAAACAACCGAGATCTCGCCAACTGAGCCTGCGCGCACGCCGGCGCCATGCCTACCTCTATGGCCTCGCGGTGCTCTGTGGCAATTGCCTTTGACTGGTTGATTCTCCGTCGCATCCCGAGTAGTGGACCACCCCCAGCAATGTTGTTTCACGTGGAACAGTTCGCTGGCCAAGCCACATTCGTCGCCATTAGAGCAGATAATCGGGACGTTTTCGCAAATGTCGATGCTCTTCTTGGATTAGAGCTGGCATTCTTCGACATCTCCGATAAGCTGCCTACAGCCCGAGCCGACGGCGGAAAACACGCCCTTCATGCTGCAGTTAAGCCACAACTCGGGGCTCGTCTTCGTTCCATTTGCAAGGAGGCATCCATGTCGAAAAGCCCCAAGAGGCTTGGCAGAGGCCTGAGTTCACTCGTTTCTGACTTGCGGAATCTGAATCCACCCGATGACGCATTGGCTCTACCAAAGCCTTCAACCCCAGGCAAGGCCCTAACTGACCCAGCCGGCGATCTCCCGGCATCGGCCGTCAGCCGCCAGGATCCCGAGCCGTCGGGAAAACGGAGTTCGGCTATCGAGGCTAGGATGGTAGACATCGATTCTCTCAAGCCGAATCCACTTCAACCGCGACAACTCATGGACGACGACGCCCTCCAGGTCCTGGCAGCCTCGCTGCGCATGAGTGGCATGATTCAGCCTATTACCGTGCGTTCTGCCGCTGGCCAACTGGAGATCGTAGCTGGGGAGCGCAGGTGGCGGGCTTCCCGGTTGGCAGGTTTTGCTGAGGTGCCTGTCATCGTCAAAGACGTCGATGAGTCGGGCATGCTTGAATTAGCCCTCATCGAAAACATCCACCGGGAAGATCTGAATCCGGTCGAGCGTGCCCAGGCCTACCGGCGTTTCTGTGATCGGTTCAACTTGTCAGCCGACGCCGTGGCTGAGCGGGTGGGGGAGGATCGGACGACGGTAACCAATTACTTACGCCTGCTCGATCTGGAAGAGGGCATCCGAGCAATGTTGGCTGGTGGTCAACTGAGTATGGGGCACGCCCGCTGCATTGTCGGCGTCACCAATTCTGCGGACCGCATGCGACTGGCTAAGGCCGTGGTCAACCACCACTTGTCGGTTAGGGCGCTCGAGGAAATTGTTCGGCGAGAAAAAAAGGGAGAGGTGCGTGAAGCAGGAAAAGCCCGCGTAGCCGAAGAGAGGTCTCCGCACATTCGCGACGTCGAGGATCAACTATCTCGGGCAGTTGGCACCAAGGTGGTCGTCCAAGAAGCACGGCGGGCGAATACGGGGCGTATCACCATTGAATACTATTCGCTCGACGATTTTGATCGCATATCGGCCATGCTGGGCATTAGCCACATGTAGTGCCAGGCTGTGGCACTTAGAGGCAAGAGAGAATCCCAACGGCAGGCACAGGTCTCCGCGAGCCTCTATGCCGGGAAGCTGCGACATCGCCAATTAGTGCCTCGGCGTGGCACTTCGGCAATCCACACCTCTCGCTCTAAACTTCCTGCTGTAGCCGACGCCGCAAGTCCTTAGATTACCTCTTGCGTGGTTCTGTGCTTACGTGATGGCATGGAGTGCTTAGTTGGCCGGATGGTTGCCAAGGGAAATTGGCTCCCGCTGCGCAAGATGAAGATTGGAATCACACAGCATCCTTCATATTGTCAACATCCGTCGAGACTGGCCTGGCAGACTGATCAGCCTCAAGGGCGATTTGGTTTTTTGTCGCTGCAAGTTGCTTGGATAATGCGGGTAGACTTGCTTTGCCAACACCGCCAAGTTGGCCCGCTTCCGGCGTGGTCCCGGATTACCGGTTGATTTGGGAATCAGCAGACCGGCTGATCCCATTGCAGGGCCTCCCAGGGATTATCGGGTCTTTAGAATCATTCGCCCCCCAGCCGATAACAAAGAGGTAGGCTGGGTTGTGTGCTGCGCGGATTTGCCGTTGCAGGATGGAATCCCTGGAGGCTTGGCATGAGTGGTATCACTTCAAGCGTTGGCTTGGTTTCGGGTTTACCGACGGCGGAATTGATCTCCCAGTTGATCGCCGTCGAGGCTAGGCCTATGGAGCTCCTTCAGCAACGCCAGACTCTGCTTCAGGCGGAGCGGACTGCTTTTGCCGAGATCGCCGCCCGGTTGTTGGCCCTCAAGAGCACCGCCCTCCGGTTTGACGAACCTGCATTTTTCCGCGCTTTCAGTGCTAATAGCAGTGATCCGGACGTATTGACCGCGTCGGCCAATGAAAATGCAACGGTAGGTACGTTCAGTTTCAGGGTGCATTCGCTGGTTTCCAATAATGAGCTGCTTAGCCAAGGGTTTTCTGATGCGGGCACGACCCCTGTGGGCGTGGGAACCATCACTCTAGAGACGGGCAACGGCCTATTGAACCCAGCCACCGATTTGGAGGAGTTGAACGGCGGCCAAGGGGTGCGTCGCGGGCGAATCGAAATCACGGATCGGTTAGGCGACACAGCCGAGGTGGATCTGACAGCTGCACTAACGGTTCAGGATGTCGTCGATGAGATTAACTCCCAAACCGCCATCAACGTCCAAGCCCGGGTCTCGGGCGACCGCATCGTCTTGGAGGACTTGAACGGTACCGAGTTGGAAGGGTCGTTGACGGTCCGCGACTTGGCCGGCGGCCACATGGCTGAGGATCTAGGCCTGAACCAGAGCGTCTCTGCTCTGGCTGGTATCGATCTAGCTCAGGTTCAAGGCGACGACATTATCAACTTGGTGGATTCGACCCTGTTGACCAGGCTCAACGACGGCAACGGCATCGGGCGGTCGGTGGCAGAATCGGACTTCACCATCAAGACGGACCTGGGCGACGAGTTCGAAGTTTCTCTGAGTGGGAACATCGACGGCAACACGAACCTGAAGGTACTTAACAACGGGAACGGGGTTCGCCTGGGCGTTGTTAGGATCACGGATCGGAGTGGTGCCACTGTCGATGTGGATCTATCCGGGGCGGTCAAGCTTCAAGATGTTGTGGATGCAATCGACACCGCGACGCAAGCGGCAGGCATGAGCATCAGCACGACCTTTTTCAACTCCAGCGGAAAACATGCCTTTCAGATCAGTGATGGTTCGACGAGCGAGGATGACGACGGGGTCTTGAAGTTTGAAGACGTGGATGGTTTTGCAGCCCGTGACCTGGGAATCGCCGCTGAAGGTGACGATGGCAACCTCATCGGCAACGGCATTCATCGAATCACGACGGTAGGTGATGTGCTGCGGGCGATCGAGTACGCCTATGACTCGACCAATGGGCAATACAACGAAAGCATCCGGGCGACGATTTCGAGCGACGGCAATGGGATCGAACTGATCTCTTCGGGCGTAGCCCCTGGGTTCGAGGTGATTGCCGGCGCCGATTCGACGGCTGCCGAGGATCTGGGCATCCTGGGTGTCCATGCCTCGGGTGTGGCTACTTCGGGCAAGCTGATTGCCGGAATGAACACCGTGCTGATGCATTCGCTCAATGGGGGAAGTGGAGTCGGAGAGGGCTCGATTCAGATTACTGACCGGGCGAACAATTCGGTCACCGTCGATCTGAGCGGAGCAGAGACGGTTCAAGAAATGTTGGAAGCCATCAACGACCAGGCAGCGGCTGTGGGTGTTGGGATCACCGCTTCGGTAAATCGATCGGGCAACGGGATCATGCTAAAAGATACGTCCGACGGAGCTGGGGCTACTATCGAAATCGCCGATGTGGATGGGACCGCGGCTGCGGATCTTGGCATCGCGGGTAGCTTCGCCGAAGACGTCGTCCAAAGCGGCAGCTTACAATTGCAATACATATCCGGGCGGTCATTGCTGTCTGGTTTGAACAATGATCGGGGGGTGCGAACGGGAACATTCCGGATCACTGATTCGGCCGGGGCGGTAACCTCGGTCAATATCACCGATTCGCAGAAGACGTTGGAGGATGTCTTGCGGCTTATCAACGCCTCTAGCGAGACGCTCGAAGCCACCATCAACGAGAACGGGGATGGCATTTTGATTACCGACAGTGCAGGCGGTGATTCCGCGATTACCATCGAAGATACCGATGGGTTCGCAGCCAAGGATCTGCACATCGCCGGTGAGGCCAAGACGGGTGAGAATTTCATCGACGGATCATTCGAAGTCCGCATTGAGATTGATGCGGATGATACGCTGGATGACGTGGTCGCCAAGATCGGTGAGGCTGGGGCCGACGTTTCTGCCTCGGTGCTCAACGACGGATCGGACAATTCACCTTATCGATTGGTCATCAGTTCGGAGGTCAGTGGAGCAAAAGGGCGCATCATTTTGGACGCCGGTACCACCGGGCTAGCCATGGATACGCTGACCGAGGCACGGGATGCGGTGGTTTTCTTCGGCGGTGCGGACTCCGAGAACCCTCTGGTCCTGCGGTCGTCAACCAACTCGCTGGATGACGTCATCGCAGGAGTTTCCATCGATCTGCAATCGACCAACAAAGAGGCGGTCGAGCTATCGGTGAGGCAGGACGTCGATGCCATCGCCGAAGAATTGAACAACTTCGTGACCGCGTACAACGATGTCTTTGATCGAATCGACGATCTGACCTCCTTTGATGCAGATACGTTCGAACGAGGGATACTTTTTGGCGACTCAACGATCAGCACCGTGGAGAACCGCGTTTTTCGGGTGGTCACTCAACAGTTCGACGTGGGATCCAGTACCGTGTCACGCCTGTCGAACATTGGGTTCTCGATCGCCAGCGGTGGTAGGTTAAGTTTTGACGAGGAGAAATTCCGCCAGGCCTACGGCGATGATCCCGACGCAGTCGAACAGTTGTTCACCACTGAAGAGACGGGCTTTGGAGCCGTCATCGACAGCGTGCTCGATGAGCTGACGCGAAGCACAGATGGTTTGCTCGCCCGCAAGGACGATTCACTCGGCGATCAGGAAGATCTCCTAGGGAATCGGATTGTGGCGATGCAGGACGTCTTGGACCTCAAGCGGGCTCGATTAGAACGGGAATTTGCAGCCCTGGAATCATCGTTGGCAGGCCTGCAAGGTCAGCAAACCGCCCTGTCGCAGCTCAGCGCACTGGCCGGCGGATAAGAGACGAGCCTAGATGGATGGGAACTCGAATTTGGTCGAACCGGGCCCAATAACGGTCGATACACACCTTGAAATGACCACCGGTACAGCCAATTCCTACCTCCGCGATGCGGTGATGACCGCATCAGCTGAGCAGTTGCAACTCATGCTCTATGACGGTGCGATTCGGTTTTCTCGTCAGGGCCGCGATGCCCTGATCGCCGAGAACTTCGAGGAATCGTACGACAAGCTGTCGCGTGCCCAGGCCATCGTGTCTGAGATGGAGTCCGGGCTTCGCCATGAGGTCAACCCTGAACTGTGTAGTCGAATGGCTGCTCTGTACAGTTTTATCTACCGAAAGCTGGTCGAAGCGGGTTTGCGGCATGAACCGGCCCACATCGACGATGCCCTGAAAGTTCTACATCTGGAGCGGGAGACGTGGGTCATGCTCATTGACAGAATCGCCGCCGAGCGAGCGAACCCAGCCTTGGCCCAGCAATCGGCCCCGGTTGACCCGCCTAGCGAGGGTGGACTCTGTGTCGATGGCTGACGAACTCCGTGGAGCATGGTCATGGTGCCGCGGTTGATAGCTCTATCATTCGCTCCCCCGAGCTTTCCTGTGGCCCTAATCTTGACCAGAACGCCCTGGTGCCCGAATAATGGGACGGCTCTAATCCGATTGCGAACCTTCAGGTGACGGTTTTCGTAGGAGGACTTAAGGAGGGCCACTTATGAATGCTCAATCCGGGCTAGTTTGGATCATGATCGGCATGTTTGCCGCGGCTTTTTCGTCGGAGGTGCTGGCGCAGTTACCCCGGGCTGATTCGGCTGCCAAGCAAAGTGACGCGTCGCCGACCGAAACGCAGAAATATGAATCAGCGGTCAGCCTGACAGATGCCCTTGATCGGGCTACGGCGGCCATCCGCCTGGCTGAAAAGGGTGGGGATAATTCTCGAAAGAAGCTGGCTGAAGCGGAATTCTATGCTCAGCAGGCTGTCGAGTTTGATCCCGCCAGCGCCAAGGCAGATTTCATTTTTGCTCGGATGAATCACTTGGTGGGCCACACCCGGGATGCATTCAGCCAAGTGCGTCGATATGTATCTCCCGAGAACCCCGAAGGTGCAGCCGACTGGGAGGGGTTCAAGGTTCTTGGGGATTTGTACTTCGAGGCTACCTATTATGTTCAGGCTTTGTCTAAGTACCGGAGGGCCGTGGATTTGAATCCCTCGGAACCATCCATTCTCATCGCCATGAGTCGTTGCGCCCTAAAGATGGCCAAACGCAAAGAAGCCTTGGTCTATGCCAAGGAGGGCGTGCGGTTGGACCCCAGTTCAGCCGAGGCTTTTCAGGTGCTGTCTGAGGTTCTCGTGGCCACTGGTGAACTGGATGAAGCCAAGCAAGCTGTTCATGCTGCCATCGATCGAACGCGGGCGGGGTTGCGCGATCAACCTGCTTCGATGAAGGAATTGAACCGATTACAGCGGCTGCACTTGGCCCTGCAAGAGGTGATTCGCGGGCAGTTGAACAAAGAGAGCGCCAATCCAGCCTACTACCTAGAGTATGCCGACAGTGCGATGGAAAGCGGCGAGGTGTCGCTGCACATGCATATGATCGGAATCCAGCAGATGCTCGAAAAAGGAATAAGCGCTGGCGAGCCGGCTTCATCTGCGGCCCTCATCGAGCGATATGCCGAATACTCTGCCAACGTGATGATGCACAAGAAGGCAATCGAGGTGCTGGAGAAGTACCTTGAATCGCATCCTGAGGATGCAGCTGCAACTGCCGCGATTGAGTCCTTGCAGGCTGGGAAGCTGACCGACGATAAATCGGCGACAGCTTCTGCAGGTGGCAGCATTACTCCTTAGCATCAACGATCATGCAGTGAATCATTTCAAATCGAAAAGCGAGTTGTCATCCCGCTGGCCAAACCACCCGAGGTTCATTTTCTCTGGATCACTGCGATAGAAGCCGCTGCTCCAGGTGAAGCTGCGCTTCTGGCGGTCTACATGTCCGTCGCACCAGGCGACATGGGCGGTCAGGCTGTGGCGGAAATGAATGGATGGATCGGGCCGAGTGCCATACACCGGGAAGCGCCTTGGTTCGGTGAAGCTGTATTCGATCAGCTTGGCATCGGCAAAGGCTGAGTCGGTGAACATCACCGTTTCAGCGGGTCGGCGGACCTTGTCGCGAAGGGCGCCGATCCTGTCGCTATCTATCTTGAAGAATCCAAAGCCTGCATCTTTGAGTTGCCGCCCTAGAAAGGCATTGTTGTAGCCGTATCCGCCGCTGTTGCGCTCGAATCGGCTGGGGTCGTTCTCTGGGCCTTCGATGCGCAGGGCGGGGCAGGCGCGAATGCCGTTGCCTGAGTTCAGGTAGGGCGTCAGCGGTCCACCCTCTGCTTGGAAGACTGCACTGGGGTTGGGGCGAACGCCGTGCCAGCGATGACTGTTCAGTGTGAGGATGTCGGCTGCCCCGGGGGCGAATCTGCCTTCATGGTCGTTGGCATAGAGTTCATTGGCCAGGGCAAGTTGACGAATATTGGAACCACAGACAACGGACTTGGCCTGGTCGCGGGCGCCCTTCAAGCTGGGCAGCAATATGCTGACCAGCAAGGCGAGGATCGATACCACGACCAAGAGTTCGATGAGCGTGAAGGCTAAGATGCCAGTGCCGCGCCGGCAAGAAGTGTCACCATGAGGCATTCTTGCGCTCATCATTACGGGCCTTGGAAGCTGTTCTGCCAGGAGGCGTGATCGGCTAGATCTACGTCCAGGTCGCCGTCGAAATCCATCACCCGGCAGAGTAGATCAGTCAGGTCGGTGCCGGGCGGCGCCAGGCAGGAGTTGTAGACGATCAAGTCCGCCAGGTCGATTACGCCATCCCAGTTGCCATCGCCCATCATGCCTTCGCGCGCGTCAGCCGCCGCGTCAATATCGGTCGAGCCTTCGCCAAAGAGAGGATCGATGTAGTTGATGCCGGTGGTGATACGGATGAAATCGAATCCAGCCAAGTTCGCCGCTTGTCCGGTGACAGGATCGATGGCCCAAGCGATGTCAAAGGCATCCCCACCCGCGCTGCCTGCGGTAACGCCAGCCTCGAAGGGGTCATCCGGGACGGTGAAGAAATCTTCCGGATCACTGGTCAGGTCATCGACTGAGTTATCCCCATCGGAATCTCCAAGGACTAGGGTAGGATTGTAATCGGCATACCCATAGATTCCCTCCTCGGTTGCCAATGGACCGAATGGGTTGTTCACCACGGGCTGCTCAAAGATGGCCGACGGGAGTCGGAAACCGCTGGTCATCCATAGGCCGCTCCTCCCGGGCGGCAACCAAGTAGGATTGGCCGGCGGGTTGGCAGGGTCGCCGAAATCATCATCCCAGGTTTGCGTTTCGATTTGAGCCGGCGGGTCGGTCAGGTGCGTTCCGGGGATCAAGTACCATGCGTCGTCGGCTAGCCCGTTGCTGTTTGTATCTTGGCTGATCTCGATGATACCAGCCTCAGCCCAGTGCCGGTTATTGTCACCGGCTACCCAGAACGAGTTGCCAAAGACAATGGCGTCCATCCCCCACGGGTTGGCGGCATCATCCAAGATGGTGTGGTCGAACCCAAGGATGATGAATCCGCCAAACCCTCCCAGTGTGACCAGTGATGTATTCCCCGCAGCAGCTGTGCCTCCTCCGATTGGAGGCCCCAAGGCCAACCCCGCGTCGTCGAAAGCGGCATTGGTGACATGCTGCCCAGGAGCAGGATCGTAGTCGATAACCTGCGTAGCAAACGGTGAGCCGGATCCGGCGGAGGCAGCGGCGAGCGTCGTCACCAACGACAGGAGTGCAGAACGAATTGTCATCAGCTTCATTGCAACAGTCTCCTGCCCTAAGGCTAGGGCTTGCCACTGCCTCCGATTCCGACCGAGGCCCTCTTGCTTCTTCCCCACGTTAGCGTCGCCTCCTCCGGAAAGGCACCATCAGGCAACCGAGGGCTGAGAGGGCTAGGCCGGTCGGTTCCGGCACTGCGTAGACGTAAACAGCTCCTTGGTCTCGAATGTACAAGAGGTCCAAGGTGTCGTCGTAAAGGACGTCATAGAAGTTGCTATTGATGTTGTCCGGATCGAACGTGCGAAGCTCGTTGGGGTCGGCTTGGTTGATTGCCCCGTTGCCACTCAGTGCGTCTGCCACGCCCGTCGAGTGAATCAAGCCGACATAATCAGAATCTCCCGAGCCGAAATCTCCGCCGCCAACGTGGAGGTTGCCTTCTGCGTCAAAGCCGAGCGAACCGGCTGACAGGAGGTCAGCGATGAGCGTTCCGCCGTTCTCAAAGTCGAGGGCTGATCCTGAGGTCAATGCCGAATCCCAATCTGCCTGATCAAATGCCTTGAGGGTTCCAGTTGGGCTAGGGCCTATGAAGGAGAATCCGTTGCCCGTATAGAGGTTGCCTTGGCTGTCGAAGGCAATGCCAGCTGAAGATCCGCCGATGCCGTCGATCAGAACTGGGTTGATCGGACTGGCCGGATTGGCGCTGTTGGTGTCCAGCATGGTGACCGTTGACGGGTTGGTGAAATCGCCCGCGGTCACAGCCAACCTTTGATTGTCGTACCAAGCAGCCTCGAAGTGGTTGGCTTGGAACCAGTCGCCGGTGAAGCTGGTGGTGTCGAAGACGCCCACCTGGTAGTTGCCAAATGAGGCTCCGCCGCCGTTGCCCACAGCCAAGCGGCTGCCATCCGGGGAGACCTTGACGAAGGCAAGGCCAAAGCCAGGTACGTCCATCCCCGCCAGGGAGGCCGTCAGGTTGAATGTGTGGGTGCCCGGTCCGGTTTCGACGTAGACCTCGGATCCACTGACGGTCACGATGCGGCCATCCGCCAGGAGATCGAATCCACCGGCACTCGCCGGCAAGGTGAAAGAACCCTGCAAGGTGTAGTCAGTGAATGCATCTGCCCAAGCCCCGCTCGACAGGCTGGATACAGCCATCGCGATGCTCAACAACTTGATGAACGGCCTTTGTCTCGTGATGTACGACATCTTCTGTGACCTCCTTAGCCAAAACGTCCCACGACGCGTCGGCCTCAACTTCGACCAGGCACAGTGCTTCTCTGCGGCGGTAAGACGCTGCCTTGGCAGCTCGCCTGCAGATCAACAACCGCGCTGTAGATCGACTGGCGCATCGTGGAGGACAGGACAAGCAGTACCGATAGATGTGTACGATTGGCGTAACGTTGGATTGTGTGAGGACTGCGCCAAAGGTGGAAACATCGGCCTGCCACTCCTCCCGCGAGAGCGTCAGATTCCAAACGGATCGACAGCAGGTCTTCTGGCTTCTGGGCGGGGACGCTTGGTCGGCGTCTTGCCTACTTCTCGCACCTTCTCAGCCCGACATCGGCCAATGGTTTCTTGCGAGGTTCGTTCCCAGTTACAGCGGCGGGGCCGCTCCGGATTTTCACCGGTATTCCCTACAGGTTCGCACGCGCGAACCACTATCGACTTCTACCTGTCTCTATAACCAACCATGTGGATCACCGTCAAGTGGAAAATCCAAAACCGCCCCTGCCGGGCGTCGCAGCCCTTGGCAACGACAAGAATACTCGCCTCAGAGCGCACAAAGATCAGAGAGAGACGTCGATAGAGGCGTTGCCCGTGTTTGCTTCTGCACCATTGGAGACGAGATTTGAGGGCGATCAGAGCCAGACCGACGCGGAAAGTTGACTTCGCTCAGCGGCGCTTCTATCGTGTCTAGATGGCGTCCCGGATCCAGAACATTGCTTCGCTCCGCACAAAGGCCCCTCCATTTAGGCTGGCGACTTGGTGTCTGTGTTGTTGTCCCCTCGCGATGCGGGAGGGTTTCTGACGGACGTCATTGATCACCGGTCATGGGCCGGCTTGAACAAAACAGCGACGATCCGGAGGAAAGCTCTTCTGGATCGTTTTTTTTGTGGGCAAGGCTCGACATAGCAATAGTTGGAGCGCACTTCATGGCAGGGAACAGCCTGGACAAATCGACGGGGTACCGGGTTTCGAAGGATGACGATCCGGAGAAATTGGTCGGCTGGATGTTGGAGCGTTTTTCTGGCCAGCGCATCGTGATGACCAGCGCGTTTGGCATGGAGGGATGTGCCCTGGTCGATATGATTGCAGCCCGGGTAGAACAGTTCACCGTTGTCTATCTCGATACGCATTTCTTCTTCGAGCAGACCCATGCGTTGATCGAGCGGTTCAAGGTGCGGTATCCGCATGTCAGCTTCGAGAATCAAGGCACGTTGATGACTCCGGCAGAGCAGGCTGAGCAGTATGGGCCTGAGCTGTGGAAACGCGATCCGGATCTCTGCTGCCGCCTGCGCAAAGTTGACCCGATGGCTGAGGTAATGAAAGATGCCGACGTCTGGGTGACAGGCCTGCGGAGAAGCCAATCGCAGGCCCGGGCCCGGCTGCAGACGGTGGAATGGGACTGGCAATACGACGTCTTGAAAGTCAATCCGCTGGCCAATTGGGACCGCAAGGATGTCTGGGCATACATCCAGGCCCACAAGGTGCCCTACAACGCGCTCCACGAGCAAGGTTATCCAAGCGTAGGATGCACGCATTGCACGAAGGTCGTTCCGGGAGCCTCGATCACGGACTATAGCCGGGATGGTCGATGGGAAGGACAGTCGAAGTCGGAGTGCGGGTTGCACGGTTACGGAATTTGATTATCTGGGCAGTACGGTGGAGTGAGCTATGGCAGCCTCTGATGACGGCAAGAAACAATCGAAGGTTGAAGTCGCCAAGGAGAAGAGTCGCTTCCTCCGCGGAACGATTCGCGAGGTCTTGGCTTCTGATGATCCGTCCCTTGCCCACGACGATAGTCAGCTGATCAAGTTTCATGGGGCATATCAGCAATATGATCGCGACATGCGGAAGAAGAATGCCCAGGGCAAGGCTGAGCGTACGTATCAATTCATGGTGCGGGTGCGCATCCCAGCCGGTCGGGTCACAGCCGACCAGTACTTAGGGCTTGACGCGGTGACCGATCGATTGGCTGATGGATCGCTGCGAGCGACTTCCCGACAGGGCATCCAATTTCACGGCATTGTCAAGAGCGATCTCAAGAAGACCCTTGCCCGTGTCAATGAGACGCTGCTGACAACGTTGGGCGCTTGTGGGGACGTCTCGCGCAATGTGATGATGTCGCCTGCACCGCCAGCCAACGACTCCGAATCGCGGATATTGGTTTTCGCCCGCCAAGTGGCAGTGGCGCTCAGGCCCGCGACCGGCGCCTACCATGAGATATGGCTCGACGGCGAAAAGATCGATACGCCCAAGCCATCCAAACCAGATGTCCAAAATCAGCCCGCTAACGAAGAACCCTTCTATGGGCAACACTACCTGCCGCGAAAATTCAAGATAGGTTTCTCCCTGCCCGGCGACAATTCGGTGGATCTGTACACACAAGATTTGGGCATGCTGGCCGTTGTGCGGGATAACGAGTTGGCCGGGGTAAACCTCATGGTTGGCGGCGGACTAGGATTCACCCACCTCAAGGCTGATACTTTTGCTAGATTGGCTTCGCACTTAGGCTTTGTTGCCCCTAAAGCCGTGGTCGATGCTGCTCGGACGGTGGCCTCGATCTTCCGCGACTATGGCAATCGAGGTGACCGCCGCCACGCACGTTTGAAGTATCTGATCCATGAACGAGGCATGGATTGGTTTGCGGCTGAATTTGTCAAGCGATTTGAACACGAGTTGCTGCCCTGGGAAGAGGGCGGGCCTTTGGTCATCAAGGAACACCTAGGACGTCATCAGGCCGGCGATGGATCCTGGTACTATGGCCTGTACGTTGAGAATGGACGGATTCGCGACGGGGATCCTGTTCGCCTGCGTTCTGCTCTTCGCACAGCCGTCGCTGAATTGAAGCCGGGGTTGGTCTTTACGCCGCAGCAAAATGTGCTGCTCACCGGAATGAGCGTTTCTCAGCTTGATCGACTCGACGGCATCCTTGAACATTTTGGAGTGCCGTTATCTGGCACTATTTCGGCTGCACGAAAGCTCTCCCTGGCCTGCCCAGCCATGCCGACTTGCGGGTTGGCTATTGCCGAGTCCGAACGCGTCTCTCCACCCTTGATGGACCAGATCGAAGCGCTGATGGATGAGCTGGGGATTGGCGATGAGCCGCTCAGCGTGCGCATGACCGGCTGCCCCAACGGCTGCGTCAGGCCTTACACGGCTGAGATCGGCATCGTGGGCAGGGCAACAGATTCGTATGATATTTACGTCGGCGGCCAATTGTCGGGAGATACGCTTGCTGACTTGGTCACAGAGAAAGTGCCACTAAGCGGCATCTCCGAATCCTTAAGGCCTCTATTGACCCAGTGGCGAGACGAACGGCAGGCGGGAGAGGGTTTCGGCAGTTACCACCAACGAGTGCATCATCAGGGGCCTAAGCTGGTAGTCCTGACCGGCGCAAAACTACCGGTCGATGGGAAGGAGTGAGGGCATGCGGGCGTTAGTCTTGGCTGCCCATGGTTCGAGCACCAATCGCGATGCATGTGCGGCTGTTCGCCGGCTCGAGACTGTGCTGCGCCATGAAGGTCGATTTGACGAAGTGACAGCCGCCTTTCATCGGTCACAGCCCTCCTGGTCGCGGGTGCTCGATTCGCTGCGCTCCGAAGAAGTGGTCGTTGTCCCGATGATGGCTGGCTCGGGCTACTTCTGTGAGAACGTTCTTCCGCAAGAGATGGTGTTGACTGATCGAGCATGGGATCGCGGTGAGCGCGCCGTGCGGTTGACCCCGCCGGTGGGGTCACATCTCGGAATGCCGGCCCTGATCGCCCGGTTGGTGGATGAAGACCTTGTTCGCTTGGATTGGGCGGCAGAGCGATCAGCCGTAGTCCTCGTGGGACACGGTACGGGGCGTCACCCGCAGAGTGGCGGCACGGCCTTGGCGCATGCCCGTGCGTTGAAGGCGCTCTTGCCGCTGGGCGATGTAGCAGCTGTATTTCTGGATCAACAGCCCTTGATCGAATCCGCGTTCGAGCTCCTCAGCCAATCGCAATTGGTGGTCGTGCCGTTCCTGATCGGTGGCGGCGAGCATGTCGTCGCTGATATCCCATCGCGGCTGGCGTTGAGCATCGGCGAAGGATTCGGCTCGGCGGTGTGCACAACCGACAGCCGCCGTCGCATTGCCATCACGGCTTCGCCCTTTGAACAACCCGTTTTGAAGGACATGGTCCTCGACTTGGCCGATGCAGCCTTCGCTGATCTCAAGGTGCCGGTATGAGTGACCGCGTCGGCATGGTCTCTTTGGTGGGTGCTGGTCCGGGCGATGCGGATCTGATCACCGTGCGGGGCTTGCGCTTACTGCGACGGGCGGACGTGGTCGTCTATGACCGCTTGGTGTGCGTCGATCTGCTAAGCGAGATCAACTCCAGAGCTGAAAGAATAGACGCTGGCAAGCATCCGGAGTTCGTTCGTTTTAGCCAAGATCAAATCAACGCCATGCTAATTGATCGAGCCCAGCGCGGGCTTGATGTCGTTCGCCTCAAAGGCGGCGATCCGTTCATCTTTGGCCGAGGCAGCGAGGAAGTGTCTGCCTGCGCCCTGGCCGGAGTGCCATGTACGGTCATTCCTGGGGTGAGTAGCGCCCACGCGGTCCCAGCTGCAGCGGGAATCCCACTCACTCATCGAGGGTTGGCCAGAAGCTATGCCGTAGTGACCGCCCGGACGGATCCCGCGCTGCCTGCGCCGGAGTTGCCCTACGCCTCGCTAAAAGGCATCGACACGCTGGTCGTCCTGATGGGCCGATCCAACTTGGGCAGCATTGCCAACTCGTTGATCCAAGCCGGATGGGAAGCCAATACCCTATCCGCCTGCATAGAAATGGGCTGTACTGCTGATCAGCGCACGATTACCGGCGATTTGTCGAACATCGCCGCACGGGCAGATGCAGCAGGTACCAAGGCGCCCGTTGTGATCGTGGTTGGGGACGTGGTAGGATGTGCTAGCGATCAGCTTCTCAGCGCTGTTCGTTCAGAGATGCATGCCGAATAACCTGCCATGTTAGCCCATGGTTTCCCTGTGGTGCTAGCGTGGGAAGAGGGACAACTACCAACACAGACCATCGGGAGGCAAAGCTATGTTGATGCGTCGAGAGCGTCTCGGAATTAGCAACCTGGAAGATGATAGTCCATGGCTCCTGTGCGCAGCGTCCGACAGGTGCCACTGCTCAGCGAGCAGCGTGCTCAACCGTGCGGGCCTGTCGCGGTTGGCGGCTGCACTGATCTGCCTAGTGGCCGTTCATGCCCAGCTCACTCCCGCCATGGTTCTTGCTCAGGATTCAGCTTCTGTCCGAGAGGTTCGGGTAGTGGTGGACTCCCGAGTCGAGTTGATGAGCATTATCTTTCGGCTGGCTGGTCATCCCGAATACAACCAGGGACGTTTGGAAGGCTACGTCGAAGATGTGGAAGATCGCTTCGGCCCGCATCGTGACCATCCGGTGGTTGCCTTGGCGCGGCAGCTGCGCAGCAGCAACGGCGTCTCCTACGACGCCTGCATGAGCATGGCTATTCACCTGCCTGAGATCGACAAGTTGAAGAATGGCGTGCGGTTGGATCCGCGTCCTGAGAGGCTGGACCAGCGCTGGCCTGTGGGGCAAACTGAAGAGTTCATCAAACTTACGGGCGATTTTGTGGAGGAGTCCAACTTCCTGTCGTTCATTGAGAACTATCAGCCGCTCTACGACATCTCGGTTGAGCGGATGGAGGAATTGCTCAACAAGAGGGGGCACTTGGAGTGGTTCAACGCGTTCTTCGGCGAACGGCCCGGCGCAGAATTTACCGTGGCCTTGGGCATGCTTAACGGTCCGCAGTGCTACGGACCTAGCATCAAAATCGATGCCGACACAGAAGAGCTGTATTGCGTTCTAGGCGTTTGGGAATCTGACCGGCGAAGCCAACCCAAATTCGACCGAAGCATGCTGGGCACCATCATCCACGAATTCTGCCATTCGTATGTCAATCGCATCGTCGATGAACACGAAGCTCAGTTCAAGGACGCAGCCGAGCAAATCTACCCGCTGGTCGAGTCAGCCATGCAGCGACAGGCCTATGGCACTTGGCAAATTATGATGAAAGAGTCGCTGGTGCGGGCGTGCGTCGTTCGGTACACGATGGCCCACGAATCCAAACGCAAGGTTAAGGCGCTGATTCAAGAGGAAGAAGAACGGCAATTCCTCTGGATGGGAGAACTAACCAACCTGCTGGACGAGTACGAGACCCAGCGAGACAAGTACAAGACGATGGATGCGTTCGCTCCGCGGCTAATCGGGTTCTTCAATGATTATGCACCGAAGTTCGTCAAACAGCAGCAGCGACAACAGTCGAAGTCTCCGCAGGTCGTCTCCATCACCCCAGCCAACGGTGCGACCGACGTGTCAGCCAAGCTCAAGGAGATCGTGATCGAGTTCGACCGCCCCATGCGCGACGGCGCTTGGTCGGTAGTAGGCGGCGGCCCCAACTTCCCCAAGATCAAGGGCCAACCCTCATACGACGCAGCCAAGAAAGTGCTGACCCTCCGCGTGAAACTCAAACCAAATTGGACTTACACCTTCGGCCTAAACTCCAACCGCTTCAAGAACTTCGCCAGCGCAGAAGGCGTGCCGCTGAAACCGGTGACAGTCACATTCTCAACAGCCCCCAACTAGTTTTCTTATAACGCAGTAGCCAGGGCTCTCGGGGTACGGCACGGCACCGCTCCCTTACGGGCGCGGCTCGGAAGGATGTCTTTGGCGGTTCGACGCAGTCACGTTTGCCCGTGCTGCGCAAGGTTGTCCCAGCCACCCGCCGCTGACGCGCCAAGCGTCTCATTCTTTTGTATGGGGCTCTTCTCCGCTATACTGGCGGCGTGCGGGACCTCATTGTCCGGACGGCGAGCCATACGGAGCGCACTATGCACCAAGACATCGACCGACAGATTGCCGAGTCCCTGGATGCGACGCCCGATCTGCTCCCGTTTCTTCCCAAACTGCTGGCCGACTGGACATCCTCGCTCCCCAACGAAGTGCTCGGGCTTCTGGAGCCCTTGGGACTGCCGCCCGCCACCCGCGTCCTCGACCTCGGCTGCGGCAAGGGTGTGATCGCCCTCGCGCTGGCCGAACGGCTCGGCTTCCACGTCGTCGCCGTAGACGCCTTCCCACCTTTCGTCGAAGAGTGCAGACGACATGCCGAGGAGAGACGCCTTGGCCATCGATGCGAGTTCCATTGTGGGGATATGCGCGGTTGGCTTGGGACGCGCGACCTGTTCGATGTCGCCTTGCTGATCGCCGTCGGACCCGTCCTTGGGAATTTGGAGGACACCGTGGGTGCCCTGCGCTCCTGTGTTCGTCCTGGTGGATACCTCGTTATCGACGACGGCTTTCTCGCCCCAGGGTGTGACGATAAGGTCACAGGCTGCGAGGCCTACACGGATTACGAGGCGACAATCCGCCGACTCACCGCCCACGGTGACAATCTCATCACCGAATACCTCCCCACACCTCAAGACACACAACGAACGTACGCTGCCGAGACCGACGCGATCCGCAAGCGCGCCCTTCAGCTCGCCCGAGAGCATCCGGACGCTGCCTCTATGCTGAACCGATACGTCGCCCGCCAGCAGGCCGAAGTAGATCTCGCCGCCCACGCCGTTCGCCCTGCCGTCTGGCTCCTCCAACGCGCGGGCTAATCCGCACCGAGCGCTATATCTCCAGGCAGGGGAAAGCCGCGCAAACTCGCCTTCGGGTCAGGTCGAGAGCACATGGCCTAGCGTTCGGGCGGAACTTCGCGGGGCCGCAGCCCTCGGCTTGGAAGAAGCACGCCGGGG
This sequence comes from Phycisphaerae bacterium, assembly GCA_029260235.1. Classification (GTDB taxonomy): domain Bacteria; phylum Planctomycetota; class Phycisphaerae; order UBA1845; family UBA1845; genus OFTM209. The sequence goes on from JAJDDP010000224.1 coordinate 33,331, forward strand.
GTCGGCGCCGCATGCCGTGCGCAAACCTGTTGGCCCGGGCCACCAAAGGTCGTCGCCGCCCTGCACGTTGTTCTATCCGGCGTACACATTAGAATGCCTCAGTCTTGGATTAGATTCGGAATCGCGGCTCGGAAAAAGATCTTTGGCGGTTTGATGCAGCTACGTTTGCCCATGCCTGCGGCCCGGTGGGGTCGGTTGTTTGCCTTTTCGGCTTTGGTGGGTGCTTGCGCTGGTTTGGCTGCTGCTGGTTTGGAGTGGGGGCTTCATCACGGATCGGAGCTACTGGCCGGTCGATTCACCCATCTTGGCGGGTCGGATGTGCTTCAGTTTCGATGGGGTGTGTTGCTGCTGCCGGCTATGGGCGGTCTGGCCTCGGGGTTGGCTATTCACTTTCTTTGTCGCGGTGCTACCGGGCATGGGACCGACCTCTTAACCCGCGCCTTTCATCGAGACATGGGCGAATTGAAATTGAAAGCCCCGCTAGTCAAGGCGGCTGCTTCGGTTGGGGTGATTTCTTGTGGCGGATCAGCCGGGCCTGAAGGGCCTATCGCTGCCCTGGGGGCTGCCATTGGATCGTCCTTCGGTCGTCTTTGGGGATTAACCGCCCGAGAGCGGCGTATCCTCTTGGTGGCTGGTTGTGCAGCCGGTGTCGGAGCGATCTTTCGCTGTCCGCTGGGTGGTGCCCTGTTTGCAGCTGGGATTCTTTACAGCGAGCCGGAATTCGAGGCGGAGTCGATAGTGCCAGGCTTTGTCGCTTCGGTGATGGGCTATTCGGTGTTCATGTCCTTCTGGGGATTCGGCGAGCCGCTGATCCGCCAGGCTGAGACGCTGGTATTTCGATCTGTGGCTGAACTGATTCCGTACGCGATGCTGGGCCTGCTCTGCGGGTTGATGGCCATCTTCTTTTCGGTCTGCGTCCGGACGGTAGAGCACCAACTGGTGGGTCGATCGGGGTTGCCCAGATGGTTGGCTCCAGCATTCGGCGGGCTAGCGACCGGTGGGTTGGCCTGCCTGTTACCGCAGGTGATGGACGGTCGGTATATCTTCGTCCAAGCAGCGGTGGATGGAAGTTTGTTCGGCGAGGCTGCGATTAACTGGTGGTGGTGGACGGGGCTGTTCGCCGCGGTGGCGTTGGTCAAATGCTTGGCGACGGCACTGACGGTTGGTAGCGGTGGTTCAGGCGGACTGTTAGGCCCCAGCGTGTTTATCGGCGGCGCAGTGGGCGCATTTCTTGGGGCTCTCATCGAAGCCCTGGTACCTGGCGACGTCTTTCCCGAGCCACTGCGCGAATCGCTGATCCCCGTGGGGATGGGCGGGGTGTTGGCTGCCACCATGCGCACGCCGCTGGCTGCTATTGTTATGGTGACGGAAATGACCGGCAGCTACGGGTTGATCGTTCCGTCGATGCTGGTCTGCGTGAGTTCCTACGTTGTGGGTCGACGCTGGGGACTTAACGAAGAGCAAGTGAGGACCGGTGCCGACTCTCCAGCGCACGCGGCTGACATGCTGATACATCTGCTTGAATCGTGGCGCGTCGATCAATTGATGGAGCGAGATTGGCCCGCCACCGTGAAGCCGAACGCGTCGCTTGGCGAGATGGTTCGCTTGATACAGGCGGGGACCAGGCCTGTGTTTGCGGTGTGCGCGGATGGGAAACTGTTGGGCTTGGTGTCCGTGACCGACATCAGGCAGATCATGGAGGAGCCTGGCTTGGCAGAGGCGGTCATCGCAGCCGACATGATGACCAGTGACCTGCTGACCGCCTTCCCCGATGAAGATGTATACAGCGCCATTTCCAACTTGGAGATGGGGCATCATGACGTGCTGCCGGTGGTTTCGCGCGATGACTCTGCGAATTGGTTGGGCATGCTGACCCGTGAGGCGATCTTCGATGCCCTTCGCCGGCAGACAGCTGCGATGCACGAGCACGTCTTGGAGGAGCACGTTGGCCTCGCCGTCATCGAGCAAGAGGGGAAATTGCAGGCGCTGGCCATGGGAGTCGTTCCCCAGCCTAAGGAACTCATCCAACGGCTGTTCGTGCCCTTGGATGCCATAGGTAAATCGCTGCGGGAGACCGATTTCCGCCGGGAATTCGGCATCCAGGTCATCGCCATCGAAAATGCCGACGGCGCGCTTCAATGCCCGCCCGACCCAGATCAGCCTCTGCAAACCTCGCAACGGATTGTGGCGATCGTGCCTCCGGAAGAAACAGCAGAAGGTTAGGCTTGGAACTGCAACGGCTTGAACCACGAAGACACGAAGACACAAAGGAAGGCAAAATGAGGGGCAGGGATTGTCGGCGCCTAGTCGTTCTTGGGTCTTAGTGGTTCGGCCTATCGCTTGTGTGCATGCAGCGGAATTTGGAGGCGCGGAATGCGTGGATATCGATTAGATCGATTTGGGATTGACGGTTTGTCCTTGCAGGACTTGGCTGAGCCGCAGGTTGGCCCGGGCCAAGTTGCGTTGGATGTCAAGGCGCTCAGCCTGAACTATCGCGACCTCATGGTTGTCCAGGGGGCTTACAATCGCAAGTTGGAGCTTCCGGCTGTGCCGCTTAGCGATGGGGCTGGGGTCGTGTCTGCTGTCGGCGATGGCGTCGAAGGGATTTGTGTCGGCGATCATGTGGTGTCACATTTTGTCTCTGGGTGGGTGGACGGTCCTTATCAGGGTCAGTACAGCTCAACATCTCTGGGTACGCCCGGTCCTGGCCTAGCCGCTGAGCGGGTTGTGCTGCCGGCGACCGGTGTGGTCCCCATGCCCGAAGGGTTGAGTTTCGCCGAAGCAGCTACCCTGCCCATAGCTGCTTTGACCGCCTGGAGCGCGCTGGTCACCGAAGGCAAGGTGCAGGCAGGACAATGTGTGCTGACTTTGGGCTGCGGTGGGGTTTCTATTTTCGGGCTGCAAATTGCCAAGGCACTAGGTGCCCGGGTGATCATCACCAGCAGCAACGATGCAAAGCTGGAGCGCGCTCGAGAACTGGGCGCTGACCACACCATCAACTACACAACCAACTCCGAGTGGCACAAGGACGTGCTCGCCTACACGGATGGTCAAGGTGTAGACCTGGTCATCGAAACCGCAGGGGCAGGCACGCTGGATCGCTCAATGCATTCGACAAAACCAGGCGGCGTGATAGCCTTGCTCGGCGTTCTCTCAGGAGCCAAGGCTGAGGTGAGTACGGTCTTGATCTTGATGAAACGCCTGCGCATCGCCGGCGTGTACGTCGATAGCCAGTCCGCATTTTTGGATATGAATCGGTTTCTAGAGGAAAAGAAACTCAAACCGGTAATCGACCGGCATTTCAAGTTTGAACAGCTACCCGAGGCGCTGGCCTACCTAGGATCGGGTGCCCATTTCGGAAAGATCGTGATCGAAATTTGAGCGACTGCGCCATGTTCACTTGCGGCGCCTTGACTTTGATGCCTTCTTGACGGAAACAGCGAATCTCCGTAGCGTCCGATCTTTGTGTCTTGTTGGAGGTAGCCTGTGCCCCATTCTGATTTGCAATCATTCTTGACTGTGCTTGAAGGGTGCGGGCAACTGAAGCGCATTTCTGCCAAGGTCGATCCTATCTTGGAGATTACGGAAATTGCTGACCGGGTGAGCAAATCTCCGGCGGCTGGTGATGTGTCGCCTCCGCCTACCGATCCGGTTCACGGAAAGATGGGCGGCTCGGCGTTGTTGTTTGAAAACGTCGAGGGTTCATCCATGCCTTGCGCTATCAACGTGTTGGGCAGTTACGAGCGCATGCGGCTGGCGTTGGGTTGCGGCACTTTTGAAGAGTTGGCTGACCGCGTGCAGCAGTTGGTCAAGCCGGAGATTCCCACCACGCTGTTAGCCAAGGTCAAGAAACTGCCCGAGTTGGCCAAGATGGCAGGCTTTGGCCCCAAGGTGGTTCGATCCGGCATTTGCCAGCAGGTGGTCAAGACCGACGATGCCAACCTGATGGATCTGCCCATCATCCAGTGTTGGCCCGATGATGCCGGGCGGTACATCACCTTCGCGGGGATGTACACCCGATGTCCGAACACCGGCACGCGTAATGTCGGCATGTACCGGGCGCAGGTTCTTGGCCCCAAAGAAACGGCTATGCACTGGCACTTACACCATGACGGCGCTCGCCATCACCGGGCGCACGTCGCCAAGGATCAGCCGATGCCGCTTGCCATCGTGTTGGGCGGCGAGCCTGTGTTGACCTACGCTGCGACCTGCCCGCTGCCGCCGGATGTTAGCGAGCTGTTGTTTGCCGGGTTCCTCAACGGCAAGGGGATCGAACTGGTGCCGTGCAAGACCATCGAGATGGATGTGCCCGCTAACGCAGAGATCGTCATCGAAGGATTGGTCCATCCCACAGAGAAGGTCATGGAGGGACCGTTCGGCGACCACACCGGCTTCTACTCGTTGGCGGACATGTATCCCCGATTTCAGGTGACAGCCATCACCCACCGCACGGACCCGGTCTACCCGACCACAATCGTCGGCTTCCCGCCGCAAGAGGACTACTACCTGGGCAAAGCAACCGAACGCATTTTCCTGCCCCTGCTCAAGACGCTGATCCCCGACATCATCGACTATGACTTGCCCATGTTTGGGGCGTTCCATAATTGCGTGTTCGTCAAGATTCGCAAAGAGTATGCCATGCAGGCCCGCAAGGTGATGCACTCGATTTGGGGGGCTGGGCAAATGATGTTCAGCAAGTTGATCGTGGTGGTAGACGAGCATGTAGACGTTCATGACGAACAGGACGTGCTGTTTCATGTCGGAGCCAATTGGGATCCGCAGCGGGACAGCGAAATCGTGCAGGGGCCTCTCGATATTCTGGACCATGCGTCGCCCTACTACGGAGCCGGCAGCAAGATGGGCATCGACGCGACCCGCAAGATCGAAGGCGAGGGCGTCGTCCGAGAATGGGCTGAGCCAATTGCCATGTCCGAGAAAATCAAACAGCTGGTCCAAAAACGCTGGTCCGACTACGGCCTCTGATCCACAGGCGAGCAGAACGCCGCTCCAGAGTGCTGTGGCCGGGTCTACAGAAGATGGGTTTGGGATTCCCACCAGCTTGGCACGCGGGATGCTCCATGCCTGGAGGGCAGGCGCCCCATAATCGATGACGCTGGGCTATTTCTTGGGAGGCTAGCTCATGGTAGTGAATCAATACGCGGCGTGGCTTCGGGATGAGCACCAGAAGGTGGCGGACTTGTCTGCAGAAATCCGGGACCACATTGTCTGGGTTCCGTACGCAGCCCTCCAGGGATGGCTCAAGGAGCTGACCGCCCGGTTCGAAAAACTGCGGGCTCATCTGCAGAAACACATGGCTTTGGAAGAGAAGGGCGGCTATTTGAGCAACGTGTTGGAGCTGCGCCCGACGCTATCTGATGCCGTGGCTCAGCTTCGTAACGAGCATCGGCAAATGTCCATCCTTATGGACGGGATTTGCGTGTTGCTATCGAAGATGACGCCGAACGACCCCTTGCTAGCCCGTGAAGCCTGCAAGCGGATCATGAACCTGCTGAACTACGTCGAGCACCACAACAGTCAGGAAAACCTGATCGTCCTCTCAGTCTTCACCGACGACATCGGCACCAAGGACTGACACTTCATCGGACATGTGATGTCCCCACGATTCATGTACACCAAAGACTAGGAAGTACTGTGCTCCCAGGCCGCGTTTGGGTGTGGGCGAGCTACGCGTCTGGAATAGACTGCCAAGGATTTGGCTGCAAAGATGTCGCTTCATCCGGCGCGGGGAAGACGTAAGGAATGACTGCCGCAGAACGGTAGGGCAAGTTGAAAAAGAGCTGGACAGGGTGGGGGGCCACCCTATCCAGCCACGGGTTTCTTCCGGTTGCAATATCCGGAAGTAGTGGCTTCCTTCCCCTCCACAGCACTTGCTGTGGTTTCTGGTACCCGAGGGTCAATGAACCTTAGGCGCCTACCGCGCGCCAATCCAGCCTAGACCTGACCGGTTTTTGCAGTGCCAATAAGTGACACTGTTTGCCGATAATGACGGTTGTTCTTGAAGAAACTGGGCGATGCCGAGCGGCAGGCTGACGAAGTTAGGAGGCGGCTGATTCGTAGACTTCGGTCTTCAGCACGCCGATATGCGGAAGATTGCGGTAGTGGTCGTCGAAGTCCAAGCCATAGCCGATAACGAATACATCGTCGATTTGAAACCCAACGAAATCGGCGGTGACATCTTTGGGTGCTTTTGACGGCTTGCGAAGTAAGACGGCTGTCTTGACGCTTCGCGGGTTCTTCTCCTCGAGTTTTGCCCGAACGAAGCGAAGCGTGTTACCGGTGTCCAGGATGTCATCAATGATCAGCACATCGCGTCCAGTGATATCGACATTGAGATCGCTGAGCAGTTTAGCCCCCTGCGATTCGGTGGAGGAGCCGGGATAGCTCGAAACGGTGATCAGCCCGATCTTCATCTTGATAGGTAGCTGGCGGATCAAGTCTGCCAAGAAGATGATCGAACCCGAAAGAATGGTCACCAGAACCAGTCCTTCAGGGGCAGCGTAGGCTTGGGCGATCTCGGTGGCCATCTGCTTGACTCGGGTGGCCAGTTCTTTGTCGCTGATCAAAATGCGGTCAATGTCGGCTTCCATCGCGGCATTATACACACCTACCGGCTGCGTAAAGCGCTGGGTCCACAAAACTAACTTGGGGGCAGTTGCTGCGAGGCTGCTACTTGGCTGCGACCGGCTCTTTTGCGACCTGGGATAGCATCCGCTCCAAGGCAACCAGCGCGGAGCGTCTGACCTCGTCCGGCACAGTGATCCTGTTGGGGGTGCGGCCAGCAGCGAACTCGTCCAGGGACCAGAGAAGGTGCTTAGGGTCGATCCGGTACATCGTCGTGCATAGACACTGGACGGTTGCCAACGATTGAATGGTCTTGTCCGGGTGATTCTCCGCCAGTCGATTAACCAGGTTGATCTCGGTGCCGACCGCCCATTTGGAACCAGCCGGGGCCTTCTCGATGGTCTTGATGATGTACTCTGTGCTGCCGGCCAGGTCTGCTTTTTGTACGACCGACCAATCGCACTCGGGATGGACGATGATTTGAACATCAGGGTCAGCCGCTCTGCGCTGATCGCAATGATCGGCTGTGAAGAGCAGATGTACGCTGCAATGCCCCTTCCAAAGAATGACCTTGGCGTCGCGTACCTGTTGAGGCGTCAAGCCGCCGTCAAGTTCCTGCGGGTCGTAGAGCACCATCTGGTCCAACGGAATGTCCATGGCATAGGCTGTGTTTCGCCCGAGGTGTTGGTCAGGAAGAAACAGAATCTTCTCGCCTTCTTCCAGGGCGTGGCGTAGAACCATCGACGCATTGCTGCTCGTGCAGCAGCCGCCGTCGTGGTCGCCGCAAAACGCTTTGATGTTGGCTGCACTGTTGACGTAGGTGATGGGGATGATCTTCTCATCGGTAGCCGAAGAGAGCATGTCCCAGGCATCTTCAACCTGATCAATCTCAGCCATGTCCGCCATGCTACACCCCGCCGACAGATCGGGCAGGATAACCGCGACCGAATTGTCGGTCAGCATGTCAGCCGATTCAGCCATGAAGTGAACGCCGCAGAATACGATGCACTCCACCCCAACCTGACGGGCGGCGATCTGGGCGAGCTTGAGGCTGTCGCCGGTGAAGTCAGCGAAGCGAATCACATCATTCTGCTGGTAGTGATGCCCCAGAATCACCAAGCGAGAGCCAAACTCCTGTCGGCGCCGTTCGATGCGCTCGACAAAGTCAGCCTCCGACAGGCTGGCGTAATCCGGTGGGATAAGCGGCTGATAAAGCATCGCAGGCTACTCCTGGCCGAGGCGTTCAATGCCCCGTTCACGAAACCCTGGATTGTACGCAATCGAGTGGTCAAATTGCAATGGAGACCGCTCGCCTCCGTGATTATCGGCGACGGCACCGGGGATCGAGACTATAATAAGGCCATGCGTAGCCTACGAGACAATTCGGCAGTGTTGGCCACAGGACTGGCCCTGGGATTAACGCTGGCGGGTTGCGGGCCTCGACTTAGGCCCTTGGAATCGACCGACCAGGTCATCCTGCATGACGGCAGAGCGGTCTTGCAGGAGGCTGAGGGCGTTGAGATCGTCGTCGCCCCCGTCCTGGTGCCGTGGGCGTCGCGTACGGGGCCGGTGGGGTTCCTTGTCGAAATCAGCAACGTCGGCCAGGCAGCCATCGAATTCAAGGTGAATGACCTGCTGTTGGAGGATGGGCTTGGGCGCAAGTTCAGCCCAGTGCAGCCCGAGACTCTCTTGCGTACGTTGGCTGGCGCCACTCAAAGCGAAAGCCAGATTCGCCTGATCAGTGGCCGACACCGCCGGTACTACCGCGTTCGCCGCCGCCGACATTATGCTCGACCTTACAGCTACGGCGCCTACTACGGAACTGGGTATGGATATGGGTATGGGTTTGGTTTTGGGTACGGATATGGCGCTGGCGATGGCTACTATGACAGCACCTATGCCCAGCAGCAGGAGATAGCCCGCTTCCTATCCGGGCTTCTCGAAAGCCAAACCGTGCCGCCCGAACATGTTGTGGTCGGCTACATCGTATTTCCCTATCACATGGTCAAGGACGATGACGTAACCGTGTGGTACCACTTGCCCACCGACCACACCGCATCGCAGCCCGCGGACCGTTCAAGCCACGCGGCCTCATTTCGATTCTCGGTCGATTGAGCTTAGGCTGCTGATAGACCAGCGCTCACTGTTCAGATGGCGGCAAGAGAGGAGCTGCGGGTAGCGCTCGCACAGATCGTGGCGGCAACGCCTTGAACAAGATCACCATGTAGGCCGCCCCAGCCAAGAACATGCCCAAGCTAACTGCCTGAGAAATGGTCAACCCGCCGACGTCGTGGGGGTTGTCCACTCGAACCAGTTCTAGGATGGTCCGGGTGATCGGATAGAGCATCAGCATGGCGCCAAAGACAACCCCATGCCGCTTGCGCCGAGAAAACAGACGGCCCAACATCACCGACAAGAGCACCGCGTTGATCAGACCATACAGTTGTGCCGGATGCACAGGCAGCGACCGAGATTGTCCCGCCAGCTTATTCAGCTCAGCTGTGTTAATCGCCTGCCCGGGATTCTCGCGCGACTGGAAGGCCATCGCCTGTGCTATGGTGAAGTGCTTTTGAGTGGACTCTAGCAGATTCTGCTGGGCCTGATCCATTTGTTCTTTGAGCTTGCTGGTCTCGGCACTCTTTGGATCTTTCTTGGCCGCGGCGAGATAGGCGGCGCTTAGCTCGTGAAACTTCCGGGCCGGTTGCTCCAATTCCTTCTCGCCAGCGGCGAGCGAATCGGGCCAGAGCAAGTAAGGGGCGTTCACATTTCGGGCAGAGTCATAGATAAGTTCAGCAGGCACGCGAAGCTGCCGGTTTTCCCACTGGCGGGTTTGTGCCCCGCTGGCGAAGGGGAACGTTAATGCCCAAGGAAGGTCAGCTACATACTGCCCTTCTTCTTGGTGGGCGCAGATTCCGCCCCAGCAACATCCGTTCAAGAAGCAGCCCGCGCGGCCAAAGGCCAAACCAAGCATTACCGCTGGGGCAACGATGTCCAGATAAAGACGAACCGACGGCCTGCGGAACGGCTTCACCTTGAAGCTGTCCCCCACCGCCCGGGTCTTGGCGACGAACCGCAGGTAGAATATGACGCCCAACACAGCCCCAACAAGTCCGCCGTAATACTCTAAGCCGCCCGAGGTCAGATTGATCGCCGACCAGAGGGGGTTGGGCTGCCAAGCGAAGTCGGTCTTCCAATAGTGCAGAACAAAGAACACGCGGGCGCCGCCGACACCGCACATCAGCGAGACAAAGCCGACATTCAGAATCAAGTCCGGGTCAGCCTTGACTCGCATCGCCCGCTGCATGCTCAACCAAATGCAAACCAAGAAACCCATCATCAGCATGAAGCCGTAGCTCTTGATGGGGATGTCGAAGAAAGGGATCTTCCAAAGTTCCGGCAGCATGGCCGAGTTTCCAATCGGTGAAGGTTGCCCGAGCATCCTATCCAACGCAGGTACGATGCGAATCCGGGCTATGCTATACAGTAGGTCATGCCCGATCAACCGCTATATTGTCGATCAGCCGGCACGCGCCGATTCGAACAGCCAGACAGATTCGCGCAGGCCTATCGACCTCGTCGAGGTCTTGCAAGGTCTGGGTGTCTACAATGTCGATGTATTCGATGATGCATGGACCCGCCGCGGTGATCTCTTGTCGCATGTCGGCGAGCAGTTCTTCGGCGCGAACACTCCCACCATGGACCGAATCAACGGCTCGGCCCATCGCTCGATGCAGGACAGCCGCTTGAACGCGTTCGCCTGCTGTGAGGTATTGGTTTCGGCTGGACAAGGCTAAGCCGTCTGCCTCTCGATAGGTAGGGCAAGCAACGATTTCCACCGGTACCATCAGGTCGGCGACCATTTGTTGAATGACCCGAAGTTGCTGATAGTCCTTCTCGCCAAAGAACGCTTGGTCCGGCTGAACCATGTTGAACAGCTTGAGAACCACAGTAGCTACACCGTCGAAATGTCCAGATCTGAACCTTCCACACAATCCGCTGGTCAAATCTCGAACCCGCAAGGTTGATAGACATGGTTGGGGATACACTTCTTTGACCGGGGGCATGAACAGCAAGTCAACGCCCTCTTGGTCGCAGGTGGTTCGGTCTTTTTCTTCGACGCGCGGATAGCTGTCAAAATCTTCAGCCGGTCCAAACTGAGTCGGGTTGACGAAGATGCTGACTACGGTCAGGTCGCATTTCTGTCGCGAAGCCTGGATTAATGATCGATGCCCGACATGCAGGGCCCCCATCGTAGGGACAAAGCCAACCGACTCGCCCCTTGCTCGCGCACTGGCAACCAAAGCCCGAGTCTGCTTGATGGTCGTTACCACTTCCATGCGCGTATCCAAGTCAGAAACTGCGTCAACGAAGAAGACCAAGAGCGCGCACGCCCCGCCGGACGGCGCCAATGCTCAAACTTCGTGCTTAATCATAACCCAGCCGTCGCCGCCTGGCACGCCCCCCCCAGGCTGATCCACGCTGCTGCTTGAGCGGACGGCTTGTTTGTCCTCGTCATGGGTCGGTGGAATGATCAGCCTGCGTTCTCCCTGCAAATCAAGAACTTGCTGCGGACCGCGCATTCACGTGTCCGCCAATTCGTGCGACCGGAACCATGCAATGCTCTTAGATGGCACTCCCGGAATGATCCGACCGCATTGGACATTGGGGCTTGTCGTGTGGTCTTGTACAGGCCTCGCGTTTCCCGTCCTGGCCGATCCACCTGCGGGATACTATGACAGCGTCGTTACGACCTGTGCAGCCGCCATGCGAAACGCGCTGCACGACGTGATCGACGACCATCAGCGGTTCCCCTATACGTCCAGATGCACGGACACCTGGGACATCCTGAAACTCGCCGACCAGGCCTCAGCGATACGGGCAACATTCTCGACGTCTATAAGAACGCCAGCTATGCCAAACAGGGTGGCGACAACAGCGTCTACGAGCGGGAACACACTTGGCCCAGTTCTTACGGCTTCCCCAGCGACAACTCCCAGAACTATGCAATCCAAATGCGACGACAGGTTTTTCTGCAACAGGTTGGTAGATTGCGTGGGCGGGTTCTGTCGAGCAGGCGGCGTTCCATGTCCGGGGCAGAACTGCGTCGAAGCCACCGATGCCTGCATCACGCCGTCTGACCCCGAGATCAACGAGCTGCACTACAATGACGCCGACAGCGACGAGGGCGAATTCATAGAGATTGCAGGCCCCGCTGGGACGGACTTGGCCAATTGGCAGGTCTTTGGCTACAACGGCGCCGACGGCAACACGTACGGTACACAGGTCTTCCTCTCGGGCACCCTATCCGACCAAGGCGGTTGCGGGCCGTCGCTCATACGAACAGCACGAACAAGCAAAGCCGATTCTCAAGCCGGCCCACTGGACGCTCCAAGCCATCCGCGTATACTGGACAGTCCGCCTAGCCAGCGCCGCTAGCTCAATTGGATAGAGCATCGGTCTACGGAACCGAAGGTTGCAGGTTCGAATCCTGCGCGGCGTAATCACACAACCGTTTGCGTCCCAAAGAGTTACGCTCCCCAACAACATCAGCCAACGCGCCGATTTGACTTTATTCTCGCCGAATGTGTCAGTTTGGCGTCAGTCTTTACCACGTCAGCAGTGTGCGATGACTCAGAACCGACTGTGATTGCTTGCATGACCCACTGGGCATGTGGTTCGTGCTCCTTAGTAATGCTCAATTGGTTCGACCAATTGGGCCTTATGAAAAAACCCAACGCCCGGCCTGCACCAATCACGCCAAAGGCCGCTCACCACAGATGTTCGACTCCGGCAAAATGGGAGGAACGACCGGCGCCGTTCACCTGGTGGTGAGCGAGATGGAGGATTCAGCGTCGGAGGCAATCTGGCTTCCAACCTCCAATGGGTTGTTTCGCCGCTCGGAATCGGCGAGTCACGATCATTCCAATTACAAATACGCCGAGACCCGAGCACACTTGCGTCATATCATCACCGCAGTCGATGAAGCCGACTGTTCGGCTAACCGACATTTCACCTGGGTCTGCTCTTCCCGCTGTTGCGACGATCTGCCGTAGAGCGCTTGGATCCTCTGGATGTCGTCATGAGCCAGGTATCTGTGGGGCCCGGAGTAGCTGGGATACATGAGCGCTCCTTGAACGTTCGAGTGGCTCAAGCCCAGCGAATGACCAAACTCATGGGCCGCCACGGTCAGCAAATGATAGGAAACCGGCATAGGCCAGGAACTCCTGCAAACGAGCGACCGGCTCGCCCTCACTCCCCCTACCCAAGCCCGAGCCCAATGCAGCCACAGCAGTTTTGACCCATCTTGTGCCTCCTTGGCCCCCCAGTGAAGTCAGAATTCCCGAGTCCGGATGAAAGGGCCCATAACGCCAACCGGTCCACCATATCTATTGCCGTATTCTGGCACCGTGTGTGCGCTAAAATCTCAAAAAAAATCCATCGGTCGGCGATCACCATCGAATAGGATGGTCTCCATGGCTCATTCGGGACTCGATTCAGGGACTATTACCTTGTTGCTTGAAGGTGCCCGTTCGGGAAAAACCGAGGATGCCGAGGAGCTCTTCTCGATCATTTACGATGATTTGAGGAGACTGGCCCAGAATCACGTCGGGAAGAAGTCGGACAGACTATTTCAAGCCACCGATCTGGTGAACGCGACGTGCGTCAAGATGCTGGCTCGAATCACCTCGGGTGCAAAGGATCGGCAACATCTGTTCGGCCTGCTGCGGCGGGCCATGCATGATGTTTATGTGGACACCGTTCGTGCTCAAGACGCCCACAGGCGAGGTGGCCTCCATCGGAGCGTGCCCTTGGTCGATCTGGGGACGGGCAATTCTGACCTGACCTCGGACGTGCTGGACTTGTTTGCGGCCTTGGATGAGCTAGAGCGGGTCGATCCTGAAGGTGTTCAGGTGGTGATGCTGCGGTTCTTCAGTGGCTGCACGCTGGCTGAGTCTGCCGTATTGATGGGTTGCTCCGTAGCCATTGTGCGCCGTCACTGGGATTATGCCCGCTCGTGGCTCCATGACCGCCTGTCGAGTTGACATCTCCAAGAAGAATCTCATTTTCTCACGCAAAGTCCGCGCTGGTATACGGTATTGAGTAGTAGAGACGTTGCTGCGAGGATCGTGACTTGGCAGATTCATGGAATGAAATGGAAGTCTTCACCAACGCTCTCGGGTTGGAGGGGAAGACGCGAGAAGACTACTTGGATGAAGCCTGCCCGACGAGTCAAGCTCGCGCTCGAATTGAACAACTCTTGCGGCATCACGCCGAAGCACCTGAAGAATTCTTGACCCAATCCGTGGATTCTGCCGAAGCCGGCGACGTTCCCGAGCAAATTGATGAATTCCGCATTATCAAGCGCCTCGGCGAAGGCGGCATGGGCGTGGTCTATCTTGCCAAGGACACGACCCTGGATAGAAATGTAGCCCTCAAGATCCTTCATGGGCACGTACCATTTGAATCGGCAGCCATCCGATTTCAAGACGAAGCTCGCAGCGCCGCAACCCTGAAACATCCCGGCATAGTCCCGGTCTTTCGATTTGGATCATGGGGTGAGCAGAAGTATCTGGTGACCGAGTTTGTGGATGGGCCGACGTTGGCCCAGCTTATTGATACGCAAAAGCAGGCAATCACCCAAACAAGCACCCCCAGGGCAGTCAAGGGCTGGCTAAGAAGAGTCGCAGAAATCAGCCTCTTGCTAGCAGAAGCGCTGGAAGCGGCGCACAGGGGCAACGTTGTTCACCGGGATGTCAAGCCATCCAACATCCTGATGGATGCCCAGTTGGGGCCCCGGCTGACCGATTTTGGAATCGCCAAGCATTTCAAGGACCAAGAACCCAATATACAAACCGGATTGATCGGTAGCTGCCACTACATGAGCCCTGAACAGGCCAACATTGAGGGGGCCCGGGTAGATTTTCGGAGTGACATATTCTCCCTGGGCGTGGTGCTATATGAGATGCTCACCTTTGTGCGCCCTTTCGAGGGAGATGACATCCACTAGGTGCTCGAGGCCGTTATTGCGCAGAGCCCGAAGCGGCCACGCGCGATCACCCCACTGATCTCCAAGGACATGGAGACCATCGTCCAGAAGGCCTTGGAGAAGGAACCTGATCAACGTTATCAAACCGCCGCCCATCTTGCGGGTGACTTGCAGTGTCTCCTCGAAGATCGTCCGATTCTTGCCAAGCCGCCCAGCTCAGTCAGGCGCGTTCGGCATTGGACAAAGACACATAGAGGCGCCGTTGGCCTTGCCGCCACGGGCCTCCTTCTTGTCGCTTTGATGATTGCGTTCTGGCAAGTTCGCATCCTCCGCCAGGAATCGGCTGCCTGGCTTCACGTGGATACCTATGTTGATGGCTGCTCGATTTGGGTACGGCAGGTCGATTTCGACACCTTGGAGTTGGCTCCGACAGAAACATCCCTTGGCTCCACGCCAATGGTGTACTCCGATCTTCAAGGCGGAGCCTATCGCGTTGTCGTAGCCACGCCAGATCAAGATGCCTACGTCGAGTTCGACGTCCTCTTGAAGACCGGTCGAACCCGATCCACAACGTTGAGTGTCCAACCCTTCAATGACATCGCCATGGCCGGTTGCAAGGTTAGTCTGGTTGACTCGCAAGAGGCTTCAAATGCATTCCGAGTTCATTGTGCCCGAATGCACGAGGTGTATGAGAATATCCCGGACGATATGGTCCTCATTCCAGCCGGGGAGTATGACCTTGGTTGGGCAGAGAACGATCAGGACCCGCTTGTTGTTGCGCATCTGGTGAAGCTCCCCGCTTTCTACATTGATCGGTTTGAAGTCTCAAACGCTCAATTCAAGGCATTCGTCGATGCCACCGGACACACACCTCCTGCTCACTGGCAACGCTTTGGGTACGATGACCGGTTAGGTCTACATCCGGTCTCACGCATCACCGTTGAAGATGCCAGGGCTTTCGCGCAGTGGCGCGGCAAGCGATTGCCGACTGCCTTTGAATGGGAGGCTGCCATGCGATCCCCCGCGGCCAGGCGCCTTCCGTGGACGAAGGACACGCAGCCATCTCTACCGCAATTGTCCGAAGAACAGATCTCTCGCGTGGAAAATGGGGATCTGGATTTGGAGTACCCAGAATACCG
>JAJDDP010000225.1 GCA_029260235.1 Phycisphaerae bacterium
ATGCGGCGACGCGGCTGCCATCAGAGCCGACTACCCAACCTCGCAGCGTGCGTACCGGGCTTGGCTCGACCTCTACATAAGAGCCATCCGCCAGTTGGGCCAACACTTGATAGTTCTCTGCCCGAACAGACACTGGCCAAAGTTCGAGCGTGATTTCGCCCTCGGGAGTGGGTACCGACAGCTGCAAGTGCTGCCCCGGCGTGGTGTCAACAGCCAGACTAACCAGCGAAGCTTCCTTGAGTTTCAACAGCGACTTGACCTGTTCAACGATAGGTCCAGAAGTGATCACCTCGCGGGAATCAAGTCCTTCTTCCAACCCATCGGCCGCTCCCCGAACACTGGTAGCAGTCGAAACGACCATGGCCACCACAAGGCACGCTGTGCGCGCAGCAAATCCCCTAAGCCCTCTTCTTCGGAACATCAAGCCCTCCTCAGCCGGTACCCGGCCATTTGCATTGAGTCAGTTTTCCTCGTTCCCCTTACATGCATGCGGGTCGAGAACCCGAAGACCCAATTTTAGCCACTTGCCGCCCTCGAAAGCAAGCGGTTCGAGGCCCATCAGGCAATTGAATAATCCTGCTGTTCCACTTGAATAGTAGGCGATCCCAACAATATCGGACTTGTGATCTAATGTGGGTTCGGCAGCGACCAAGCTAGGTTGGCTCGCCCGGTCTTGACGGCAAGCGGATATCCATCGCAACAAGTTCGGCGTGGACGATCCCCCCCCAGCCCTTGTTGGCCTTGGGGCTGGCTGGACTGGGATGAAGAATACGGCCAACAGAATACCCCATCCCCGCAAGCGCCGCCGTGGCCCGTTTTTCGGCGAATACACCCACGCCAATCACATGCTCAGGCTGAAGTTCTTCGATGATCTCGCGGAGAGCACGGTCGCAAACGTCGAAAAGGCGTGAGCGTTCGTCGGCTGGCAATTTGTCAGGCGTGCGGTTACGCCCGGAATCCTCCAGGAAGGCCAGCGGGCAGTAGTTAGTCACGAAAAACTGAGCAAAGAATTTCTCTGGTGTCCCGAACACGTCGCGTGCCCAGCCCCACAATCGGGCGCCGCTGACCTCGCTCCGTTTGCATTCAAGGCCCTGGACAGACCTCTTGGGATGTTCGTTCCTCGGCTTCCCAACTGATTCTCCAACACCCAGCCAATCACGGACCGCCCCGACTTCGCCAAAGGGAATGCCCGTCTGGGCCATCCCCCAAGGGCCAGGATTCATGCCTACCAACACCACTTCGCGTGTGCCCGAACCAAAGCGACGGAGATAGGATTCGTGCGCTGACCAGGCATAATCAAGCGGGTTGTAGACGTGGGTCACAGGCGGCCCAAAAGTGAGCTTGTCCACGTCCTTGGCCAATCGTTTGCTGATGCGAACCAGTTCCATCCGGTGATACCTATCAGTTTGACCAGAGGATTCAAGTGCGACGGGCCAAGATTCATCGATTTCGCCAGCCCCGAGGCGTCGCTAATGACAGGTCCAAGCCAGCTGAAACGGGGGCTTCATTGGCTGTCTATTAACCAATTCAGCGTCACTACCTGGCACTCAACCTTTTTGACACCCGGCCAAGATCAGGCTAGATTCCAGCCTCTTGAGTGAAGCAAGGCTTTCATTGGGTCAGGTGACGAACAGAGCGGTTAAGCGGGGAGCTTGGGCGAATGACCATCGCACACTTCGACTGTTTTAGCGGCGCGAGCGGCGACATGATCCTCGGCGCGCTGATCGACGCCGGTGCAGATCCATCCGCCGTCCAAGAGGGCCTTTCTCTGCTGAACGTCGCTGGGTGCGAGTTCCAGTCTGCCAAGATCGTAAAGCAGGGATTGGCTGCCACCAAGATCACCGTGGCGGCTGAAGAACAGGGCCACCACCCCCACCGCTCGCTCCCAACCATCCGAGAAATTATCGAAGGCGGAGATCTGCCCGACGGCATAGCCCGCCAAGCCATGAAGATTTTTGAACGACTCGCCGAGGCCGAGGCCAACGTCCACGGTTGTTCTATAGAAGATGTGCATTTCCACGAGGTGGGCGCCGTCGATGCGATCACCGACATCGTCGGGGCAGTGTTGGCCCTGGACAACTTGGGCATTCAACGCATTACTTGCTCAGCCATCGCGGTGGGATCGGGCACGGTCAAATGCGCTCACGGAGTGTTGCCAGTCCCCGCACCAGCCACAGCCGTTCTGCTCAAGGGCGTTCCGTTGGCTAGCTGCGACGAAGATGGCGAACTCTGCACACCGACAGGAGCAGCAATTCTCACCACCCTCGCCGAAGAGTTTGGCCCCCTACCGCCGATGAGCATTGCTCAGATTGGCTACGGAGCAGGAAATCGCGACAACCAGAACCGCCCGAATGTGCTGAGAGTGATCGTAGGTGAGGCCAAGAACCGCGATTCTAGCGATGAAATAGCGGTTCTTGAGACCAATCTCGATGACGTTACCCCAGAGGTGGTGGGGTATTGCTTGGAGCGACTTTTGGAGGCGGGTGCACTCGATGCCTACTGTACGCCGATATACATGAAGAAGTCGCGAGCCGCCATGCAGTTGACCATACTCTCAGAGTTGGCCGACGTTAAGAAGCTCGAAGCCATCGTCTTTACCGAGACGCCGACACTCGGCATTCGGCGACACGAGGCACGGCGAACCAAATTAGATCGGTCCATCGAACGGGTCGAAACCCCGTACGGCTCAATAGGTGTGAAAATTGGACGAAGAGCTGATACGATTCTGACGACTTCGCCGGAGTACGAGGATTGCCGCAAAGCCGCAGCCAATCACAAGGTGGCATTGCGAGCGGTGATCGAGTCTGCACTTCGCAGCTGGTGGAACCGGCATGGTTAGTGTGGGCCATTGGTGCCCGCGGACTACAAAAGGATGATCTTCACCGACATGGATGTCACCGTCATCACCCATGACTTGCTAGGTGCAGCCGTGCTAGCCCTTGGCGATTCTGGCATCAACAATGATCAGATTGCATTGATCGTCGTGATTGGTGGCGTGACCACCCTGATGCTCATCATGACCCGTCGGCGAATGCGAAAGGCCCACAATTCGCCGCAAGCCTACGTTCGCGAACAGCGCACGCGAATTCGCGATGAGGAAACACTGGTCCAAAACATCGAAACGCTGATGGCTCAGCTGGAGGCTGTGACCAGAGAAACCAGCGCCCGCCTGGATACAAAGTTCGCCAAACTGGAGGCTGTGATCCGCGACGCAGACGAGCGGTCAGACCGCCTGGAAAGGCAACTCCGTCAATCCGGGGGCATAGCTACGCTCGATCTGGTCGTCGATAATCAAACCGAGCAAGCCGGGGCAGCGCCAAAGTCGTCCGCGCCAACCGATGACCGGAGGCAGGCAATATTTCGCCTTGATGAGGCGGGCCTCACTGCCGGGCAGATCGCTGGCGAAATAGGCCAGTCACAGGGTGAAGTGGAGCTGATCCTCGCCCTGCACAAAGCAGCACAATCCGCAGCCTCTTAGGTTCACCCAGCTTATTGTTGATCTATTGAGGCTGATCCTGACCGTTGAATGCTGCCTCCGGTCCCCAGAGGCAGGTAATCTCCGGGGCAAACTAGTCTAGTTGTTCTTGGCGGCCTAGAATCACTGCCCTGCCCGCTGCCTGGAGTGTTGGCGAGCAAGAGCGAGCTGAGGGGTTGGTGCCAGTGGGAACGCGATGGGACTGAAGGTAACCTTTGTCAGTGGCCCGCGCCGGGCGGGTAAGAGCACGGTGATTCAAACCATGCTGGGCGAGCTGTATGACAAGCCGCCCCACTACCTGCGCCTAGCTGCCATCGATGGCGACAAACACAAACCCACCAAGGAACCTCGCCCTTCAAACAATTGCGGCGTCCGGACCGCCCATTGGCTCAACTACGACGAAAATCTAATTTACGAGGTGCTGCCCAATACCTTGACCGCAATCCACAAGAAAGATCGCTACGGCAAGGTACTCATCGAAGCTGATGCCGATCCGCATCTTCGCAACGCCTACCCGTATGACCACCGCGTGTTTGTGATGCGGGCCCCGGAGTCATTGCACGACGTGTTCCGCACTCCTTACCAAGCTGCCGAAGCCCTTCGCCATGTGCTCGACGACACGACCGCATTCGCCCGCGAAATCTACGGCATGCTCGACGGCGAACTCTCCGACGAATTGGACCGCGAGCACGAGGATCGCCCCATGTTCAGCCCACGCCAAATGCGCGGATTCCTGAATTCACCGCTCGGCGATGAGTTGGCCACCAGAATTCAGTTCCAGCCCGACTATCACGGATTGGTGGAGAGTGACATTGTGCTCATCAACACCGGATTGGGGGCAGTTTCTGAGGCAGCCAAGGACTGCGTCTGGCGTATTCAACGACTGCTTTCCAGGCTCAGCAGCCATTCTGGGCTGAGGGGGGAAGTCTTCTTGTGCGATCCACTGGCACAGGAGTGTCCTGCCCGGCGCGAGTTGCTGGAGCGGGTAGACCTGAGGTGCTGTTGCGCTGAGCCGTAGGCCGACTGCGGCCTCGCGGGATTCGATGACCTCCGGCGGGCCGTTCGTCGGGCGAGCAACATTCTGTAGGCAGAACCGGCGCCTCCCCCAAGAAATCGATCAGCCCCCTCCTGTTGACCTATGGTCCCCAGGTCGCTACATTCCCCCCCGAAACCAAGGCCTGCGGAACAGGCGGGTAAGGCGTTGCCTCGATCAGCAAGACCCGCCAGTGAGACGAGTATATCCGCAGTTCCAGCACCCAGGCCCCATCGTCTAGCGGTTAGGACACCGGCTTTTCACGCCGGCAACGGGGGTTCGATTCCCCCTGGGGTCAATACAAGACTTGACGACAGGCCACGATAGGCAGATAATAGGGCAGATAAATGACCTATTTGGAGCCAGAATCATGGTCAAGAGAGGCCCAAAACCCAAAGACTACCGAACCAAGTCGGGCGAGCTAATCGAAGGCTTGTCCAAGCGATCCAAGAAACGAAAACAAAAAGACGGGTCATACAAGGCAACCGAGTTTTTCGCCCCCGTTGGCTTGGACGCTCCATCATTCGGCAATGATGAAGCAACCGCCATCCACCGTTTCCGAATCTGGCAGGCAGAACAACGGGGCGACGAATTCAATCCAACTGACATAATCGGTCGGGACGATATGCCCGACCACGTGCGCCACGACATTGACCATACGCAATTCATCCGAGACCAGCATAGTCGGTATCTTCGCAATCTGATTTTGACCGATCCCCAAAAGGCAGCCATCGAATTAGACTGCGAACCACTCGCCCTACTCGCCAACGTAGCCGACCTACCCAAGGCGTCCGACTCAATCACGCTGGCGGAATGCTTCACGCTCTGGCAAACCAAGAAAAAAAGAATCTCCCCCGAAGAAACCCGCAAGGCCAAGAAATCTTGGCAAGATTTTTCCAGCATCGTCAAAGCGGAAACGCTTGCGGACGTGGGCGAAGCCAGTTTTGAGCGATGGGTTGACGCCATTTACAAGCCTTACGAAGACGACGACGGTTCACCCAAAACCCTACGCCACCACGTCAACCGAGTCGGATCAATCCTGCGATACGTCAAGACCAAGAAAGCGATTGACGTACCCAACGCCGATAGATTGATCGGCTACCTTGGACGCTTGGAATTGCCCGACCTAAAGCAACTTGATCCCGATCCTATCAGCGTCGAAGACTTCGCAGCATTGCTTGAAGCTGGCAAAGGGACGAAATGGGAGACGATCTTAACCGTGATGATGAACGGATGTTTCTATCCCGCCGACGTTCGCAGACTTCCCATTGAAGCAATCAAACCCAACGGATCGCTAATTTTTGCAAGAGAGAAGAAAAATACCGTCCGGGTTGCGGTACTGTGGAAGCGTACCCAAGAACTACTCAAGGCCCATATCGGAGACAGAAAAACCGGGCCAGTTTTTCGATCAACTCACGGCGTAGCCTATTCATCCTATGGACTCTGGGAAGCATTCGGAGTCTTGCGAGACAAAGCGAAACTGCCCGATACCGTTAAGATGAACCAAATCAGGGACGGGGCTTATACTGCCGCTGCGTCGGGCGACGATGTTACCGAAAAAGCAATGAAGATTTTAGCCGGTCATAAGATCGGTGGGGATACCGATGCTTACATCAAACGGAATCCCAAAATGGTCAAGACCGCTTGCGAAGCAATCGAAGCGCACTACTATCCGCCCGTATCCGAAGAAAAAATCGGAAAGTAGATGATTTTCTTCACCACGCTACAATGCCCGCCATGATGAAGAACCGTAAGAAACAGAGCAAGCATAGGAGACAAATGCAATGACCCCTCAAGAAATCACAGCGGTTACGGCCCTTGTGGCAGTTATCGTCGGCCCCATTGTGACCTTACTTGTAGCGAAACGGCAGATTAAGGCAACAGTAGTATCAGCCAATCGACAGGCCTGGATAAATCAACTCCGTGAGTACATTGCCGATTTTATGACGAACGCCAAAAAGTGCGTGCTATATGGAGAGGCGAACCCGGCTCAAACAACGGCCATCGGTGACCACAAAGATGTGCTTTTCAAGACAATGCATTGCATGAACCACATCGGCCTAATGCTGAATCTAAAAGAAACTGGCCACAGCGAACTCCACCAATTGATGAATGAGTTGGCTGACCGACTCCAAAACAAGAACTTTGCAGATGCGAAGAAAGCTCTGGACAAAGTATTTCTGCAATCACAGTCAATTCTGAAGTCGGAATGGGAGCGAGTCAAATCAGGTGAGTGATGAAACTCCGACCGTACATCCTACCAATCGGATTGAGCGTTCTACTGACCGGCTCTATCTTCGCAATCTGCTACCCTCAGACCGTCAACATCGTTCAAGAATTAGTAGCCGCCAGCCTACCAGCTTCAATCCCCGATAGTGGCTACCACATACTTGTTGACGGACTCACGGCGGGACTCTTGGCATTGCCCGGCTTGATACTGGTGGTGGGCTTGGATAGGATTATCAATCGACCTTGACGATGAACAAGAAAACATAGCATTTCTTGCCCAACGCAGATCGGAGTCGATCCAATGAACGAAGAGCTACGCTGGATGATTACCTCGATAACGAATCTCCTGAAAGCGGAGGACTATTATGGTGCGTTCGTAATGTGCCTGAACGCAATTGAACCCCTTGCTGCGAAGCGATATCCGAAGCTCAACAACGGAGATCGGTTTCAGAAGTTTCTATATGAAGAGCGACAGCCCTTTTGCAACGTAAAGAACATATACTTACCCGATGCGAAATCTTGCCAGCAGAACCCAATGAAGGAACCGCCCAAGCTTGAAGACTTCGGCGATGATTTTGACAGATTCAAGGAAGCGTTGGACGCCCACTGCGAAGAAGCTCGAAAAGGTATGATCTCTATCGAATCGGTACTCTGGAAGTATTGTCGGAATCCCATTGTCCACGAAGGCTCCCGACTTGCTGTCGGTGGTAATGCGGTCGTGACTCTCGACTGGACTGTTCCACCTGATTCACTGATGCTAAAGGTTGACCAGAAAGCCACAAGCGTGATCGTGATTGGAGCCACTTACCTCCTCAATCTCATGTATCAGGTTGTGTCTAAGAACATCCCTTCGGGTTGAGCAACCTGCGGCGAATAGGATCATAAGGCATCCGCAAGGCTTGGGCTGGACAAGAAAAAAAGCCCCGACAAAATATCAGGGCTTGAATCGCTGACCGAGTTGTCCCGCTCCTACCCGCTGATAGCCTTGTGAATCTTGTTCAAATCCGAAATGCGCTTTTTCAACTCGGGAGCCTTGGACTTAATCAATTCGTCCACTTGATCCCGAACCACCAACAACGCCTCAACGTCCAATCCCTTCAATTGCTTGACGCTGAAACCCGCTGATAACCGACGCTTGCTACTGCCGCCCGGAACCGACGCCTTGCCGCAACCGGCCCTATGCTCATAACCCCGCCCCCGTCTTCTGGCTCCGCATTCTGGACAAGTCTTTTTCATTGCCATTGATCCAACTCCAATCAAAGAAACTCAATTGATCCAAACCAAACCCTAAACCCCAAAACCAAACCAGTCAAATAAAAACCGGGAAAGTATAAGCCAACCGCCAGCAACAGCCCCCAAAAGGCCCAGAAATAGCGCACAAGCGATTTTCCAGCCCAAACCCGTATCAGATTACCCTGGCCAATTCAAACGGCGCATATCCAGAGCATTCAATCCAATTCCGTGTCACACGGAATTCTTACACACTGTGTTCAATAGCCAAATAAAGGCTATTTTCATTGACAGCCAGCCCATACTTGAGACAATACCCAAAGCAATCAATCCTAATCCTGATCCTGATAGGAGATAACCATGCCAGCCAAACCCAAAATCGCAGCCTATGTCCGAGTCTCCACAACCGGGCAAAATCTCAAATCCCAAAAGCATTCGATCCGTCAATGGGCGCAGAGCCAGCATATCCCAGCCTCAGAGATTCGATTCTATGAAGACAAGAAAACAGGCGAGACAATCAACCGCCCTTCCCTTGATCGTCTCTTGTGGGCCATCGACAAGGGCAGGATAGACTGTCTGGTTTGCTTCAAACTCGACCGTATCGCCCGCAATACTATCGACGGTCTCAAGCTACTTGCCAGCCTTGCTGATAAAGGCGTCCGAGTTGTCAGCGTCAGTGAACAAATCGACTTCTCAAATGCAACCGGGAAACTGATAGCGTCGGTCTTGTTCAGCGTAGCCAGTTTTGAAAACAGCGTCCGCAAGGAACGACAGGCAGCCGGTATCCAGGCTGCCCGTCTATCTGGCGTTCATTGTGGAAGACCCCGAGATGATAAGAAGCTGGCAAAGGTCAGAGAATTACGGGACAAGGGCATCCCGGTTGCTGACATAGCGAAGCGTCTGAAATGTACTCGCCAGAATATCTATGCTGCGCTCCGCCAGACCGCTGCATAGAAAAACTCAAAGGAGTTGGGTCAAGCGGATTTGTATACTTGTACATGAAGCCCGCAGCGTTCAAATTCCGCAAGTCACGCTATACATCCACCTACGACGCCCTTTGTCCAATCTGCCCGCAGACGTTCAGAATCACTCTGCCCAATGACCTAAACGAGCGCAAGTCGATTTATTATCAGGATGGTCTGACTTGCCCAAGTTGCGGAGAATACATCGAGTTATGGCGCTTCCTCGATTCAATCACCATATTCGGTAGCCCCACCAACATAAAACCCGATGCCAGCGGAGCGGTCAAAGCAACGAAACCCAAAGCCAACCAAGATTGGGTATCCCCCTACAGCAACAGCTACCATTCCAAAACGAGCAACTGACCCAAATCATCCAAACTCTTCAGCGACCGGCGTAGGTTGTTGCCCTTGTTCCTTGCGCCTGGACGGCAAGGAATGGCCATGATAACGTCTTCTTGTCAAATTGATGGAACCGCCACAACGGCAGGGAACAAGGCGGCTATGGAGCGTTCACCGCTATGGAAAAATGGATTGACCGGCTAAACGCTCTCCAGAAGTTGCCTGCTCGTTACCCCCTCGCCATTGGCGTGTTGGGCATTGTCGTCCTCTCTCTGCCTTCGGCGTGGGCGGACTACCTTGGAATTGCCGAGCTTCGAGACAAGCATCGAGGCTGGTTTGGAATCGCCGTGCTCTTAGCATTGACTCTTGCTGTTATCCAGATTACCCCCGTCTTTCAGAAGCGGGGACGGGACAAGGAATCTCGCAATGCTCGCCAAGCGAAGAGCGATGAAGTCCTCCAGTATATTGAAGGACTCTCGACCGAAGAGCGATTGATACTTGCTGAATGTATCCGCAGGCAACAACAGACGATTGCCCTGGATATGGCTAATGTTGCAGCAGTGGCATTATGCAGCAAGGGGTTGCTGCGCGAGGTTGGCGGTACGGGCAACCCTCGTGCCTGGCCCTACACGATACCCCATTTCGTATGGCGGCATTTGAACGACAATCCCAACCTCCTACTGCACGAGGACGATTGGCTCAACGTAAAACGGAACTTCGAGCACAGGATTGAGGGCGTTCATTGGCTGTGACCCAGCAATTGCATAGCGATTGAGGAGATGTTTAGCGATGGGAGCAATCGACGCACTCAAAGGTGTCGGCGAACTGGTCAAACAGGTTCACGATGCGGAGCTAAAGACAGAGTTGCTTCAACGGCTTATCGCTGCCCAAAATGAATGCGCCGCTCTATTGGAAAAGAACGGCGAGCTACGGGACGAGTTGACGCAAGTGAAAGACCAACTTACCGCAGCCACCAAGAAGGCTGATGTTCGCAAGAACCTTACGTTCGCTGATGATGTCTACTACCTGAGTGACGACCTTGGCAAACGGGCAATCTGCCCCGCCTGCCTTGAGTCGAAGGGCGCCACCATTCCAATCAAAACGCAATGTGGCGACCGTTATCCCAACTGCCCGCTATGCAGAATGTACTTTGAAGGAATCTATAAACCCTCTTGACTGGCGCTCGTTTCGACCCCTAACGCCGACCTACCAAAAGTGCCTCTATTTGACACTCTCGGGATGTCCTGCCTATACCGTATGCATACCCGTTGATACCTATGACAAACAAAGGCATACCTTGATTTACCTACGACGGATTAGGTCAATACATAACCCAACAAAGGTCTACATAACGCCATTTCCAGGCTGCGAGTATAGCCCGTCTACCCCTACTCTGTGTCCACATTGACAAGTAAACTAATAGACGTATGACAAACCAAGGTATAGCGGATGTCAAATGAATAGCAAATAAGGAATAGGGGGGACGAATCGACCAGCGCCACTATCCACGTTCAAAATCGTTTTCCAGTTTTGAACGGGACGCTATAGATTTTTATTTTTTGGAACTGGACGCCTGACCGCATTCAGAACAAACGCCCGTCACATTCCCCGTCAAGTCGTAGCCGCAGTGTATGCACCAGCCTTTTTTGCGACGGCGGTAGCGACGGAGCGAGCGTTGGGCAATGCTAGAGACTGGATAGGCTGCGAAAAGAACAAAGGGCAAGGTAGCGCTGATTGTTCCTATGTGTTTTCTCGAGTCTTATACCAATGTCATGTTCTGAGTACCTGGTTCCTATTCTGGGTCTCCAAGCAGGACAAACGCCGCCCAGTAATACGGGTGCTCGAACGGTAGCCCTTCCTCAAGCTCGCCGCGCGGAGCGGTCGTCGTGCCGAAGCCACTGCGGCTGGTCCGGTAGCGGGTGAACGCCTCTTCCGATATGCCGCTGCGACGCTGGACTTGCTCCCACGTCATGGACCGTATGGCCAACTTCGCCTCGCGCAGAGCCTCGACCTTGGGCAGCGGTGTACCGGCCTGAAACTCACGGCCGGGTGTGTTGCGGGCTTCGTCGTATCGGCCCAACAAGTTCTCGTAGAAGCGTTGCATCAACAGCATTGTCGCCAAGTCGTCGACCTTCCAGAGGCTCAGCACCAAGCTACGGGCACCAACAGCGAAAAGCGCCTGCGAAAAGCCCAAGAAGCCCTCCCCGCCGACTCGTTTCCCTAGCGCCGTCCGGCATGCGCTGAGCGTGACGAGTTCGGCGTCAAGCTTCCAAGTCCGCACGATCTGCTCAGCCGTCAGCCGTCCGTCATATACCTCCCCATTGGCCAACGCACGGCTGTATGGATCGGGCAAGTTGTCCTGTGACAAGATCAGCGCCGAGCGCATTGCCCGGACGTCATCCAGAACGCCGTGCGTCGCTAAGTGCAGGTAGCGGAATTCTCGTAACCGGCCTGATTCGGCTAGCTCCGCTAGCTTCAGCTCGCTTGCGTTGGATCCGAGCAGCACCTCGTGATCACCATCGCTCCCGAACAGCCCTCGAATTCCGTTGACCTCGCTACGCGTGGCCGGAAGCTGGTCGAACATCGCGCCGCGTGTTGCCGCTGCTCCGGCGTTTGCTCGCTGAGTCTCCGGCGGAGCCGGCAACTGAGTCCGCTCGTCAGTCCCCGGTTGCTTGAACACCGGATCACCGAGCGCTAGCAGAGTCCCAACCCCTTGATCCATTGACTCCTCGCGATCTTGATTCCTCTTCTCCCTCAGCCACGCGTACATCGTTGCCGACGGCGCGTAGCTGATTGCGTATCCGTCCACGGCGACTTCGATAGGGACTCGCGCAAGCCGGCCGGCCGGTAAGACAATCAAGCGCTGCACGCCGTCCAGATGCCGCACTAGCGGCTCGATCCGTTGCGCCCGCAGCCGAGCAATGAGTGTTGTCAGCCAATCGTCGTCACCGATATTCGTGGAGCGTTCGCAAAGTGTCTCAACAACGGTTCTCCATGGTTCGAGGTTAGAAAGCGCGAGCAGCTGATCCTTCGCCTCTTGTGACACTCGGTGTTTGCCTACAACTAGGTTACGCCCCTGAATACTGATGTCCCGTTTACGAAGTTCATGTGTCAGATGTGGAATCTGCACGCTCGGTGGAACCGTCACGGAGGTTTCTATGCAGAGAAACTCGGCGACGCGCGCGGGCAGCGTATCGTCATCCTGAGTCCAAAAACCGCCTGGGCCACTGCCGCGCAGCTCAATCCAAACAGGCTTGCCTTTGTTTCGCACGATGCACGCCCAGTGCTCACCGCCTGGGTTGACCGCGTGACGATCCACCTCAATGTCTAACCAAGCTACAAGCGCTGAGTCATCGGCAAGACCGCGCTGGATCTGCTCTAGTCGATACACTTGGCCGGCCGCGACACCATGCTTGTCCTCCATAGTTGCGGCGAATTCTACCAACTCAGCCTGACGCGTCTCGCACTCACGTTGAATTCTGGATAACTCCTTGTGGCGTTCGGTCGACTCCGGCTGTCCAAGCAGCGCTGCGAGTCGTTCCTCGGTTTTTTCTAGGCGCCCCGCAAGACTGTCTCTGCGATTGCGTTCGCTCTTCGTCAACGGACTGATTTGTCGCAGTGCGATTTCGTCAAGCAGGCCGCGTGCGAAGTTCTGTTCCAGATATCGAAAAGCGTCGTAAGGTCGGTCTAGTCGGGCGTAGATACTGGCTAGTCGCCTAAATGGCGCCAATCGGGCACCACCGACCCGCTCAAGGCCCCCGCGCGGGCTTAGTCGCAGACGGACTCTCTCCAGGATTGCGACAGCTTCAACGAGCAGTGGTTCAGCTGCCACGAAGTCGCCATTCTCGCATAGCAATGTCGCTAGGTTGTTCAGGCTGGTCGCCAAATGCGGATGATCGTCACCCAGCTTGCGAGCCATGACAATCGCCTCGCGCAAGAGGGACTCAGCCGAAGCATGGTCACCCTTCTCTTTCAGCAAGAATGCTAGATGGTCCAGATGGACTGCTACATTCGGATGCTTGTCACCCAGCAGCCTGCGATCCATTACCAACGCTTCACGGCAAATCAGTTCGGCGTTGTTGTAGTCGCCCTTGGCCTGCAGCAATCCCGCTAGAGATCCCAGACTGATTGCCACCTGCGGGTGCTCATCGCCCAACAGTTTGCGACGCATGGCCAGCGCCTCGCGCAACAGCGGCTCAGCCGCAACGTAGTCGCCGCTAATTACGAGCAAGTTCGCCAGGTTGGTCAGGCTGGTCGCCACTGCAGTGTGCTCTTCACCTAGCACTTCGCGCTGAAGCGCAATAGCCTCGTGGTACAGATTCTGGGCCGCCGCATAGTTGCCTTGTTGTTTGAGCAACTCCGCCAGATTGTTCATGGCAGTCGCCACGGATGGGTGCTTTTCGCCGCGTACGTCGCGCGTCATTTCCAACGACCTGCGGATCAGCGGTTCAGCGGCACCGTAGTCGCCTCTGTAAATCAGCAACGTTGCCAGATTGTTCAGGCTCGCCGCCACGCCTGGATGTCTGTCGCCAAAGAGCTTGCGATAGAACCTCAGCGACTCCCGATACAGTGACTCGGCCGCCGTGTAGTCGCAGTCGGCCTGCATCCAAGCCGCCAGGTTGCTACTGTATTTTGCTACACGCCAATGTTCACCGCCCTGCAGTTTGCGAGCGATCGCCAGCGACTCGCGGTGCAGTGGCTCGGCCGCCTCATATTCCCCCTTATCCGTCAGAAGCACAGCCAGTTCGCTCATGCTATCCGCCACCAATACGTGTTCGTCACCAAAGTGCTTGCGCCGGATTGCCAATGCCTCGCGGAGCAAGCGCTCGGCTAACGCATCGTCCCCCTTAGCCCTAAGCACAAATGCTAGATTGCCCAGACTGCTTGCCACGTAGGGATGCTGGTCGCCCAGCAGCCTACGATACATCGCCAGCGCCTCCCGATGCAGCTGCTCGGCCACCAAACGGTCACCCCTCTCGGCCAACACCTGCGCTAGATTGCTAAGGCTCGTCGCAATGTCTACGTGCTCGTCGGGCAGCAGCCTACGACGTATCGCCAGCGCCTCTCGATAAAGCAGCTCGGACGCCACGTAGTGGCCTCTGGCCCGCAGCAACTCTGCCAAATTGTCCAAGCTAGTTACTACAGCCGGGTGCTCATCACCCAGCAGCCTACGACGCAACGCAACCGCCCCCCGATACAACGGCTCGGCCGCGGAATAGTTGCCACTTGATTTCAGAAACGAAGCTAAGTAGTCCAAGTTGGTTGCTACATCTGGATGCTCGTCACCAAGCGACTTGCGACGCATCGCGAGCGCCTCGCGATACAGCAGCTCGGATACGGCGGGGTTGTCGGCGGCGTTCAGCAGCACGGCCAGAATTTGTAAGCTGTTCGCCACATCCGGGTGCTCGTCGCCCAATAGACGTCGCCGTATTCTCAAATCCTCGCGGGCGAGTTCGCCCGCCCTATCAAATTCTCCGCGAAAGAATAGCTGGTTTGCTTGGTAGCGGTTTGCGTCAGCAGCAACCAATTCGGTTCGTTGCTTGAGTGACAGCCGCGCCGCATGACGCAGGTCTGCGACCAAACGCCGGGCGTCACCAACCTCATACCACTCAGCGGGTTCATCTTTGGCATTTGTCCACTTTGACCCTAGTGAGGAGTCAAGACCCATATGCTCCAGGCGCATGCGAAGCACTCGCCCGGCCAGCTCAATTGCCTCATCGAGAGCAGTGTTCTGTACTGTCTTGTCCTCGTCCTCGAAGCCCTTCTTTCGGAGTTCCTCCATGTGTGCCCTTAGACCGGCAACTTTCTGGCTTACATCCCCCGGTAGAATCGGGCGACGCGACCGCCGTTCGAGTTGTTTGAGTTCGTTGAGGAGCTGATCCAGCGTAGGAATCGGCTCTAGGCTCTGGATAGTCTCTTCCACCGTCGGCGGGTTCAGACCGGCAATAAACGCGTTCAGATTCAAATCGGCTGGGTCAGTCAGCTGCGGGACCCGCGACTTCACCCGACCGTCTCCCCTCCCTGCGTCAGTAGCTTGCGAATCGGGCTCGACGTGCGAGAACGCGAGCACGCGCACGTGGCGAAATCTCTGCCGCCACTGCTGATCTAGACCACTGAGCACACCGCGCGGTGCGACAGTAGAACCCGGTCCGCCGCGATCCGGGTCATGTGATTGCTGTGGATGGTCGGCTTCGCCTGTGAGCATCACATGATCCAAAAGGTTCACTGGCTGTATAAACGCCAGCGCCGTCGCTAGATCCTCCGCTCGCTCCACTGGCTCGGCGGCGACGAACAAGAGCAACATCACCGTCATTGCCGGCGGTTCGAGTGTGTACCACACCTGATCGTCAGGATTCTCGGTCAACGGCGGATCGTAGAGTTCCCGTATCGGCTCACCGCCCGAACCGCCACTCGGATACAACAAAGTCGGCGGTTCTCCCTCCGACAGGTGAAAGAGATAAGCGTAGCCCGGCTCCGAAAGCGTGGCGTGTATCTGAAAGAGGGCGCCGGTGTTCAGTGGCAGATCGCTCTTTTGGAGTATGCCGTGTCCCACGGCATTTCGGCTAGATTTGAAGAGAACTTCAAGTTTCGGCGCCGGTGCGGGACCGAGCTTTTCGTCGAGCGTCTTGCTCGTTCTTGCATCGATTCTGTTTACGAGTTCAGCATCGTCGCTGGGCAAAACGAATGAAAAGAACCCCACAATACCGAGGATCGAACTGATGAGGCCGATCACGGCGATGGGGCGCCAGTGCCGGTGCAAGAACGTAAGGTTGAGCTGCTTGAGGACTCGATCGCGCACTTGGTGGCTCGTGCGACATTCCTCGCATATGGTGCGAACCAGTTCGCCTTTGTCGGATTCCGCCACTCCTTCAATTCCGGCCGCTTTGGCGTATGTCCTCAATTCGTAGAGCGTTTTGTTCTGAAGCGCTTTCCGGATTTTCATACACATGTCATCCTCGGGTCCATGATCCCTACTCGGGATTCCCCATCAGAATAAATCCCGCCCAGTAGTAGGGGTGGTCGAACGGTAGCCCTTGCTTGAATTCGCCACGCGGGGCGGTCGTCGTGCCGAATCCACCGCGGGCGGCTCGGTACCGCGCGAACTCATCTTCCGTTTTTCCGCTACGGCGCTTGGCTTGGTCCCATGTCATGGCTCCTATCGCGCGCTTCGCCTCGCGCAGGGCCTCGACCTTGGGCAGCGGCGTGCCGGCTGGAAACTCACGACCGGGTGTGCTGCGAGCATCATCGTACCGGCCCAGCAGGTTCTCGTAGAAGCGCTGCATCAACAGCATGGTCGCCAGGTCATCGACCTTCCACAGGCTCAGCACCAGGCTACGGGCACCGGCCACGAAAAGCGCCTGCGAAAAGCCCAGGAAGCCCTCCCCGCCGACTTGCTTCCCCAACGCCGTCTGGCAGGCGCTGAGCGTGACGAGGTCGGCGTCGAGCTTCCAGGTCCGCACGATCTGCTCGGCCGTCAGGCGGCCGTCGAAGACCTCTTCGTCCGTCAACGCCCGCTTGTACGGATCGGGCAGGTTGTCCTGTGACAGGATCAGCGCCGAACGCATGGCCCGCACGTCATCCAGGACGCCGTGCGTGGCGAAGTGAAGGTAACGGAAACTCTTCAAGCGGCCCGATTCGGCCAGTTCCGCCAGCCTCTGCTCGCTGGCATCCGAGCCCAGCAGCACGAGGTGGTCACCTTCAAATCCGAACAGCCCTCGGATGGCGTTGACTTCGCCGCGCGTCGCCACGGCTCTGTCGAGCTCACGCCGAATTTCGATTGCCTTGGCCGCCGGCCGCTGACTGGTTCGCACGCCCATGCGGCCAGGTGCAAGCTCAAGGTCAACCGTCTTACCGTTCCGCCAAACCCTGACCGGAACGCCGGTGCTGCCGCGCGAATTCTCGTCATCGGCTTCGGTGGCCACTCGCTGAATCGCCAGCCCGAGATCGGTTGATCCGGATAATTTGGTACCGCCGTATGTGAGAAGTACGTCACCGTCCTTCACGCCACTGCGGGCCGCGTTCGATTTTGCGACCACTGAAATGACCAAAACGCCGTGTTTCGGCGGGGTCGGCGACTCAGTCGGCTCATCCGTCCCTGGTTGCTCAAACACCGGATCACCAAGCGCCAGCAGCGACCCAACCCCTTGATCCGTTGACCCTTCGTCTCCTTGATTCCTCTTCTCCTTCAGCCACGCATACATCGTCGCCGACGGCGCGTAGCTGATTGCGTATTCGCCAACCGCGATCTCGATCGGCACTCGGGCCAGCCAGCCGGCCGGCAGGATGAGCAGACGGCGGACACCACGCAAATGCGGCTTCAAGGGCGTGACACGTTGGGCCCGCAGGCGCGAAGTGAGTTCTTGCAGTACGTTCTTGTCGCCGATCTGTGCCGCGCGAATGCGTAGCGCTTCGACCGCTACCCGCCAGGACTCGGCCTTCGAAAGCGAAAGCAAGTCGTCTTTGGTCGGTCCCGAAGGTCCGTGGTTCCGGGCGATTAACGTACGGCCGTGAATGTCTACTTTCTGTCTGCAGAGCGCAGCAGAGTCCGGAATCTCAAGGTCCGGCGGCAATGTAACTGTCGCCTCCATGCGGACCAGTTCGGCAACGCGCGTGGGCAGCAAATCGTCATCCCTGGTCCATCGGCCGTCTGTTCCACTGCCACGTAGCTCGACCCAGATCGGATCGCCCGTGTTTCGTACGATGCACGCCCAGTGCTCACCGTTGAGGTTGGCAGCGTGAGGCTCACCCTTGATGTCGAGCCAGGTCAGCAGCGCCGCGTCCTCGGGCATGGCGCGCTGGATGCGTTGCAATTCATACACGTCACCTGC
>JAJDDP010000226.1 GCA_029260235.1 Phycisphaerae bacterium
CAGATTCGTCGCTGCCGCCGGCATCCGTGTTGCCCCAGAAGATCGAGTTGATGATGTTGATCGTGCCACCGGTCGAGGATACGCCGCCGCCGGTTGTGGTTGCGTGATTGTCTGAGAAGCTGGAGTTGGTGATGGTCAGCGAGCCTATATCGCCAAGCAGGGCTGCCCCGTTGCTGGCTACGTTGCCGAGGAACGAACAGTTGACTATCTCGCCTGTGGCTGAGCTTAAACGCAAGTAGCCGCCACCAAAAAG
Source organism: Phycisphaerae bacterium (assembly GCA_029260235.1). Lineage (GTDB taxonomy): Bacteria > Planctomycetota > Phycisphaerae > UBA1845 > UBA1845 > OFTM209. The sequence goes on from JAJDDP010000226.1 coordinate 254, forward strand.
ACCGGCGGAGTTGTTCTGGACGATGCAATTATACAAGTCCAAGTCGCCTGCTGAGTTATTCACCCCAGCGCCGGCTGAGTCGGGGAAGGCTGCATCCGCGTTGCCGCCTTCAATGGTGAATCCATCCAGACGGCCGGGGACTCCCAAGGTATTTGCGAGCGTCGAGCTGACCACGTGATAGCTGTTCTCGCCGTTATTGGTGAAGCCGGCGTCATCGCCGTTGAGGTCACCGCTCAAGACTGTGGGGTTTGCCACCCAGTCGCGTTGGGATAGCAAGGTTTCGCTACCCGTAGTGAATCCGCCATAAACGGTTACGCCCTCCGGGATCGAGAAGGTAGCACTGCGATCTCCGCCCGGCACGTCCGGCGTGTAGGCGCCCTGGGCCGCCCAAATCTCCCGCACTACGCCCGGGAAAATCTCAGCTGCTGCTATCGCCTTGTTCAGATCGTCGAAGGCATCTGACCAACTGCTCCCGTCGTCGGCCCCGCCTGCATTCAGATCTACATAGAGCCGCTGGCATTCGTCGGGAACGCCATCGCCGTTGAGGTCGAGGCTGGTGCCGCCGATGATGTCGTCTGCGTCGTTGATGCTGTTGTTGTTGCAGTCCGCTTCGGCACACACACCCAGAGGGTTGGCTAGAGCTGCCTGCAGGTTCGCATTGTTAATGCCTGTGCCGTGGTTAGCACCACCGCCGATGCTGCACCCTGCATTCGTATGAATGCCGATGGCCCGCCCCGTAGCTTCGTTTTCCACGGCTGATCCGGAATTGCCGCCGGTGGTGTCCACGGCATATTGCAGGACGGTACCCGAAAAGCTCACATACGGGCCTGTGTGTGTCTTCTGGACGCCATTCCAAGTCGGAGAGACTGGGGCACTGGTGGTGCCGTACCCGGTGATGCGAATGGTCTGCCCGCTCACCGGGGGTGGCGTGCTGGCCAGAACATAGAAAGCGCCCTGGGCTTGGTGAGGTTTGAGACCGGTGTTCGAGTTTGCGAAACATCCGAAGTAGGCCCAGTCGTTTCCGATGCCGGTGTTAGCCGACTGCATCGAGGACTGGTCTACAACATACTGGTCCGATGGGGGTGGCTGGTTGTAGCCGCCACCCGAGCTGGAGAGCGGTACGTTGAACAGCATCACGCTCGTTGAACCGGCACAGTGACCAGCCGTCAGAAAACAACGGGCCGGGTCATTGATCAACCAGCCGGAACAGCCGCCCGGCGACGTCCGTCCTGCCCGGGGATCGTTGGACAGGATCCGGTCGTCGGTTGCGCCGCAGATGGACCGAATCCCACCGCCTCCGCCGAACTGGACATCGCCAATGGCGATCAAGTTGTCCCCGCTCTTGGGATGGGCGATCAACTCAACAATCACAGCATCACCGTTGAAGTAAGCGCTGGTGTTTTGCCACTCGATCAGATGCCGGGCTGCAAGGTACTGGTATGCCCCATCCTCAAGAGAGGTGATCAACAAGTACGACCCGTCGCCTCCAGCTAGGCTTCCCGAGAGTTGCACCTCGTCGAAGGTCAGCCGCAACCACGGTGCCCCTGGCACTTCTACCAGGGTGGTGAAGATGGCAGCTTCAGAGGCACCCTCATTGCGAACCAGGTCGGACGTCTGCGAATGAGTCGCCCATTGAACGTCAAGAGCTTGTTGGACGGGCTCAGCATGGAGGGCTGAGCCAGCCGATAGGGTTACACCGATAGCGGTGAGTAGTCCCGTGAATTGCCGCGACGTGCGCGTTTCCGTGCTTGCTGTCATTAGAGTCCCCCCAAGGCTAAAGATCGATCAGTTGACGCCGGTACCGCGTGCGCGATGAGCTTGAGACCAAGACACCCCGCACCTACACAGGGTAATAGATTTGGCCAGCCAAATGCAACCCTTGGCCCGATGCCGCTTCAAGGCGTCCGTGCACGTAGGCATACGCGTGGGGCCGAAAACAAAGCCTCCGCTGATGAAATTGAGCCGTCTCACGAGCGAACCATATTCATACCGTCCTTCACCGGACCGATGTAGCCCCGGAGTTGGCGGCCAGCGTCGCACCTAAAGGCTGTGCCATCCGCCATCGGTACCGAGCACTTCGTTGGGAGTGAAGTTGGCTTTATATGCCATAGTCTTGGCCCCGGCGACGTAGTAGCCCAGGTAATAGTGCTCGATGTGTTGCTGGCGGCAGTAGTCGATTTCCCAGAGGGCGCTAAGCGTGCCGGGGGATCGCTTATGGTGGGCTGGGTCGAAATAGACGTACACCGAGCTCAGGGCGCTCTTGAAACAATCCACAACGCTAACGGCTATGAGTGATCGGCCGAGGCGGTAGCAAATCTCGGAGCTATCGACGGGCGATTGGTAGAGGAATTCTTCGACGTCCTCGCGTTGATTCGACATGGTGCCGTCATGCTGCGAGGCTAAGTAGGCAGAAAACAGCCGCCACTTCTCATCGGTGAGTTCGGGCTTGCCGATGTGGACGTCGATGTCTTGGTTCTTCCGCCACACGCGCCGCTGTGATCGACTCATCCTGAATGAAACCACTGGTACGCGCATCTGCTGACACGCCCGACAATCGGTACAGGCTGGGCGATAGATTAGCCTGCCACTGCGCCGGAATCCACGATCCATGAGGGCGGCGTAGATCTCAGGCTCGAGCGAGTCAGCGCAAAACGCTTGGCTCGTGGTGGTCAAACCGGGCAAGTAGGGGCAGGCATGGGCTGGCGTGACGGGCAACTCCTGCTCGTCCAGGAACTGATCCACAATGTGTGAGGCTAGGGTTGATTGATCGAGCGGCATGAACAAAGTGTAGGGCGAGCCGGCGCAGATGGCGACTCTGGCGTCGAAGTCGAGTGAGGGGAATGGAAGGCTGTGTCAGGTTTGGCCTCGCAGCGAAAGAAGCCTCCGTCATTCCCGCGCAGGCGCGGGGCACCCGCTCCCGTGCGGTCATCAGAAGAACAGCCCTGGGCGGATGGCTTCGCTGATGTAGATGATTAGGGGTGGCAGGAAGATGCCCGGCAGCATGTTAGCTACAGGAATCTTTTTGATGTCCAAGATCATCAGCGCATTGGCTAGCAGCAAGATTCCGCCAACCACGTTCATCATGTCCCGCGACAAGACCGGCAGGTCGGCTGCACAGTAGGCGAAGGCCAAGGTTAGCCCGCCCTGGAAAACGAGGATGGTCAGAATACTCCCAGCCACCCCTGCACCGAGCGATGCCGCCAGTGCGAGCGAGCAGAATCCATCCAAGGCTGCCTTGACGTAGAGCAGGCTGGGGTCGCCTCGGGTGGCGTTGTTGAGGCATCCCAACATGGTCAACGGACCGACGCAGAATATGACGCTGGAGACCAAGAAGCCCTCGGCAAATCTGCCGGCATCACCTTGGCCTCCGATGCGCTTATGGATGAAGCCGCCCAGCGCTTCGATGCGTTCGTGAAGACGCAAGGCTGTCCCGACGACGCTGCCGCCGACCAACGAAATGATGGTCACCATGCCCAATCGGGCGCCGAACGTCTGGCTGGCATCCACCGTCGCGCCGAACTTCTCTACCAGATTACCAAGCACGATCACCGAGGCATCAATACCCAGGGTAATAGTGATCAACCCCAGGCCGTTGAGGACGATTTTTTGATAGCGATCGGGCAGCTTGTTCCCGACCAACAGCCCTAGCGTACAGCCAATGACCACCGTGGCGGCGTTGACTATCGTGCCATTGAGCATTGCCCACAGCGAAAACGACATGCAGCCACCCCTTCCGACGATTCGACGGACAACGTTTGCAAAAAAATGTACGCCCGGGAGGAAATCTTACCGCGATTACAGAGAATCGTCGCCTTTGGAAACGCCAAACGCACTTGGACGTGCTATGCTTAGGGATAGGAGGCTGTTCAATTCGCCAGGGGGTAAGGATGGACATGAATCCCACCTGCTCAACTTGCCGGCAAGTCAACCCGCTGCAAGCCAGGTACTGCGCTCGCTGTGGGCAGCGGTTGAGCGTGGCCGGTCAATCCGCCACCAGCAAAGGCAATGGGCCGTGGGTAGCATTCCTGATTCTTCTTGCGGTGCTGTTCTGGGGGGCGCAATCATTCCAGGGTCTGTCACGCTATGTGAATTTCGGCGGCCACAGCCGGGCGTCTTCATCGGTGAACGCTCATCTGGATCTGGATATTGCCAAGGCTGAGGCGGTCTACGAACTGTTGGCTCCCCGAGACATTCGGGTTCTGGTCAGCCGCCATGGACCTCGAGACATTGGCATCGAGGGAACCGTGCAGGAAATCGACGCCCTCAATTGCCTGGCTATGCTCGTCTCCCGCTATGAGAACCTCGAAGGCGCCGAGCTGATCCGGGCGATGCGCCAAGCCGAAAGCGGCTGGGGCTATCGCCGGATGTTCAAGCTGCCGCGCCAGAAAGCTGATGCGCTGTATGAGCTACTGGCGTTTGGCGATGTGCCCGTGCTTGTTCAACTGGCGACCGATGGCATCTTGGTCGAGGGAGCTTCCCACGATCTGCGCACTATCGAGCGCATCCTGCCCATCTTGCGCGGGCGGCGCTAATTAGAGGCGTTAGCCACCGAGGTCACCGCGAACACGGGGAACGGGAACTACGGCGTCATCTTGCTAGCGTTGGGTAGCGGCTCGGAAGCGTGCCTCCTGCTGGCGTTGCACCCGTCGGTCCGAGAATCAACCTCGTTAGAACCACAACCTGCGTCTGTCGAGTGGATCGGCATCTTCGGCTGACCGTGCGGGGCGGTTTTGCCGATTCATTAGCACGCCGATGTCCAGCCCGCCCACTACAACTTGGACGCCCAACCGCTTCTTGCGAGCTATCAGCGCTTGGGCTGATGCTGACAGGATCCGACGCTATCCGCCGGCCCTTTTCCTGCTCACCCTTGCCCTGTTTGGCCTCACCCTCATTCGCAGCCACGGGCCTATCGAACCCGATGGCAAGATCATCGGCCGCGACTACTTCGCCTTCTACACCGGGGGCAGCTTGGTCAACGCGGGCCGACTCGATGATCTGTTCGATGCGGCCGACCACACGGCGTTTCAACAAGAGTTCATGGCGGATATCAACCCGCTCTGGACGGGCACTTATCCCTATCGCAACCCGCCGCACTATGCGTGGTTCATGTCCTGGTTTGCCAGCTTGAGTTACGGGCCTTCGCTGCTGGCCTGGTCTTGCCTCTCCTTGATCTGTTTTGGCGCTACCGCCCGGTTGTGGCGCGGCTGGTTAGCGCCCGGACAGCTTGGCATCGCTGCCTTGCTGGTGATCTGCATGCCCTCCTGGTTTCAGGCGTTGGCCGGTGGGCAGAATACGTTCATTTCCCTTCTGATCTTGACCAGCTTCTGCGGATTGCTGTTGAAGGGTCGCGACGGCTGGGCTGGGATCGTACTCTCCTTGTTGGCTTACAAGTTTTATCTGATCGCCCTGCCCGCGATGGTGCTGGGAGTCAAAGGTCGATGGCGGGCTATTGCTGGTTTGGCAGCGGGTGGCGCGCTTACGCTGATATTCACAGCCGCGGTCATGGGGCCTGGGATCATTATCGATTACATCACCTTCGCTCCGTCGCAGGCCGCTCTGATGGAAGAGGGCGGCTTCGATATTCATAAGCAGCATTGTTGGTACGGTTTATTCCGACTGCTGGGTAGCGGTTGGATGCCCTTGGTGTCGGTTCAGATTTTAACGCTAACAGCCACCGGGGTGACCTTGCTGCTGCTGGCTGTTGCGTGGCGCGGAACCTGGGATCCCCGCTCGCCGATCTTTGGCTTGCAACTGTCAGCTTTGGTGATCGCCACCTTGGCGACCAGCGCTCACCTGCTACATTACGATGTGACCTTGATTTCATTGCCCGCGCTGCTCTGGTTGCAAAGCCGGAACAAACTCAAACGGCCCGCCTTCGACTCGACGATGAAGAGCATCCTCGTCATCGGGTTCTGCTGGCTAGCCGTCGCCGAACCCATCGCCCGCCTGACGCACATTCAACTCACGCCGATGCTGCTCCTCGTGTTGTTGGGCGTCATCGCGGGCCAAGTTGGCCAGGAGGCTATTCGTAGCTCCTCACCTAAATGGAGTATGCCCAGCTGGAACTAGCGCTCCATCCAGCATGGTTTTGTCGCTGCCGCTGTTCTATGGGAAGCTTCCTTGCCTGCTCGTCGCCGGCTTGACCGGCTTCACTGCTCGCAGCGCAGTGGCACCTTTTGCACAACTCCGTTCGCCGCGTCAGGCGCCACGGAGTCGCGGGTTGGGAGAAAATGCCTGGTTCCTACCGCTTTGCCCGCCGCTCTTGATCCGTCATAATGGAACTGACCGGAATCACGCTAAGCCTCGGATTGCACGCGAATGGCCAACCTGTCTTCTTCATCTCCCCACATCGATGCCGCCGCCGCAGTCTCTGCCCCGATGAGGATCGTCGCGGAGAATGTTCCGGATTGGGAGAAGCTACCGTTGGCTGTCCCTTGTGGGCGATGCGGGGCCGACCTGCATAGTTTGACCGAACCGGTTTGCCATAGCTGCGGGCTTGAGTTTGTTTGGGATGAGGTTCTGCCAGTCGAGCAACTCTGCTGCCGTTTTTGCAGCTACCACCTTATGGGCCTCACCGAACGCCGCTGCCCCGAGTGCGGCGAACGGTTCGACTGGGCCGAGGTGTTGTCAGCCGCCCGGGCCTGCCTGTGGACCAACAACAACCTCTTCGAGCAGCAGTGGTCAAGGAAACCGTTCTCGTCGCTATTTCGGTCTTGGCGGTTGGCAGCTTTTCGTCCCGGAAAACTATGGTCGAAATATAGCCTGCAAGATGAGCCGCAGATACTGCCCCTGCTACTGTTCGCCCTGATGCAGTGGGCGGTCTTCGCCTTTGGCTGGCAAGCGCTGGCTCCATTGGTAACCCGGGCAATGAATTACTTTTCAGGATTGGAAGGTTCTGCCATTCAATTCAGCTACTTTTTTCGAGGCGGACAAGGGCCCCGGTCTTTGCCGATGTTCGTTGGTCTGTGGTACGGGGTGACCTTCATCTGTTTCCAGCTGTACGTCCAATCGAAGCACCTCTACCGCGTCCGCTGGCAACAGATTCTCCGCGTCTACGTCCACTCGACCGCCTTCGCTGCTTGGGCCATGGTGCTCTGGTTGGTTGTCGAGGCGGGCATCGATCTTACCTTGCTCCTCATTCCAACAATTCGACCTCAGATCAACAACAACCTCTACTTGAACGCTGGCCGTATCGTTTTGTGGCTCGCAATTCTTGTGACTTGGCTATCGATTTGGCTGGGCTACCGCAGGTACCTGAGGGTACCACACGGTTGGGCGGTTGCAGGCCTAAGCCTCTGGTTGGCTTACCTCTTGACCCAATTGCTCCAGCTCTACTTGCCCGATGTTCTAATCCGCTTGAGATGAACGCCCTGTCTGGCACTGTGGCTAGTCCTTGCTGCTGCATTTCGGCTTTCTGCAGCCGCGGAGTGCTCGTACTTCTGGGCGCTTAGCCTGAAAGGTCCGAGCAAATCGCTCCATCGCGTTTTCCACTCAATAGTTGAATCTGCCGGCTCGGAGTTGCTAGGATAGGGCGGGTCGCAGATACACGGCCTGTATTTCACCCCGCACGAACGGACCGGAAAGAGGCTCGCCGTCATGAAAATGCGCTGGCTTTGTCGACTATGCACTCTGTCTTGCCTGCTCGACGCAGCCCCGCTGTTGGCTGACATCACCCAAGATCAAGTGCTGGTGGTCTATAACTCAGCCTCAGCCGAGGGGACGACCTTGGCTGACACCTATCTCGCCGCCCATCCGGGGATCCCGCTCGCCAACGTAGTGGACTTGAACGACGCGGCTTTGCTGGTAGCTGACATCACCCAGGCTGACTTCATCAGTCGGGTTCGCGATCCGATCCGGGCATATTTGTCAGCACCTGGCCTGCCCGGGCCTTCTGACATCATCTCGATGGTGCTGATTCGCCCCATGCCCCACCGCATCTTGGATAGCGACGACGCCCTGGTCGGCGATGCCCCCAACAATGCGGTCAACGAGCTCCTTGCTGGGGATGCGACCTATGCCTCTCTTGATGCCGAACTGGTTCTTCTTTGGCAAGACCTGTTTTCGGGCGAAGCCGGTGGAACCATGGATAGCCTCTCCGACAATTTGATCGACAACCCTTACCACCAAGACCCCACACCCATCGACGCCTTTGACCGCACTGACATCACCACTGCGCGAGCATTTACAAACGAGTCCGACATCGTGTGGGTGCTGACCACCGGCCTCAACAAGCTGACCCCCGGCGACATGTATTTAGTCTGCCGCATAGATGGTAACAGCCTAGCCGAGGCTGAGGCTCTGATTGACCGATCCTTGGTGATCGACCTGGACAAGCCTAACGTCCGCATCTTATTCGACGAATACGATCTGAGCACCGGCGCTGACCTGGATGACGATCCGCTGTTCAGTCTCAACGACCCTTTCCTGGCTGGGGATGATCTTGAGGAAACCCGAGATTTACTCTTGGCTGACGGATGGGATGTTCGCTACGACGACACCTTTGATTTCATCACTGGGGCCGAGGAAACGTCGACTCTGATCGCCTACACCTCCTACGGTGAGAACCACAGCCTAAGCGGCTTGGGTGAGAATCCGCCCGGAGTCGGGACCTACATCGAGGATTTTGTTTTCGCGGCGGGGGCGTACTTCCATAGTTTCGAGTCCTACAACGCCAGGGCCCTGAATGGGTTGGCCACACGATTCAATCAGGAGCAGTGTGCCGACTTCCTGGCCTCGGGCGGTACCTTTGCCGTCGGGGCGGTGTTCGAGCCGTTCACCTTTACCGCACCAGACCAGGAGTGGATTCTCGGCGGTTTGATGGTCCGCAACATGTGCTTTGCCGAGGCTGCTTATTCGGGTTTGCCCGCGCTGAGCTGGCAGGCCATCGTCTTTGGCGATCCCTTGGGCCGCTACATCCTTCCCATCGATTGCGACGGGGACTTTCAAACCACGCTCGCCGATTTTCGAGTCGTGCAAAACTGCTTCAGCCAACCGGGCGTGCCAGCCGGCTGTGAATGCGTCGATGTGGATCACGATGGCGCCATAGACGACCAGGAAGCCGCATTTTTCGCCATCGATTTGACCGGCCCCATGACTCCTTGAGCGGTCATCCTATCCCGAGCAGCCATCTACAGCACCCGCATTGTTCTTCGCCCGGGCGAAATGCGAACTAAGGGGCTTGAGCGTGAACGACCCAGCGTACCCCCATCGTCCGGCCCTTAGGATAAATTCCGGCGGGTATGTCGCTTGAGCCTATCGATGCCTTGAATTCGGTCCAGGAATATCGAGCGGTCTTCTCAATTAGGGCGGAGGACATCTCCCCTCTGACGTCGAGGGATGCAAGGGATCCCTTTGCAAATGGCAACAACTGACCCACAAAATCGCCGATGACGTGGACAGCTACATCGGGGTCGCCGGCATGGACGATTCCCGACACGTCGCCGTTAATCCAAAGCGTCGAACTGCTCTTGTTCGTGATTCGACCGACCAGATTACCACCGACGAAGATGCGCACGATCCCATCACCTTCAATGACGCCCTCCGCGGTAATGTCTCCGCCGATGACGACCTCGACTTGGCCCGAAACAGTGAGTGTTGAACTGAGGTCTCCATAAATATGCACGATTCCCCCGTTGCTTACCGTTATGTCCGCTTGGCAATCCCCCTTCACTAGCACCGTGGCTTTGTCCAGCACGTCAGGCGCTAAGAGCAGATCGCCCCCCGTTTGAACAGTCCATGTCCCCGTCGTCAAGAATCCGTTCTGCCAGTGCCAAACTGATCCGTGCAGCGGCGAGTCTTTGAGGACGTCGAAGTGCGTCGCAGCCAAGACGACTTCGTCCCATCGCCGCTTGAGAACGTCAAGCCTAGTGGCCTCATCGCGGCTCGCAGCAAGCTCTTGTTCGTACTGGGCATTGCCCAGGTGGTACGGTGTCGTCGGGCGTGGTGTGACGCCGCTATCAAGCTGAATTGCTGGATCACGAGGCCAAGCTCGTTCGACCACGCTCGGCATGCGAGCAGAGTTCATAGTTCTACCCGACGTGCGGGCGACCTCTCGAACTTCGTCCTCTCGGCCTGCCTTGACCAACTGGCTCGCCACCCGACCAAGCAGCATGGCAACCAGGGGCGATTCGGGCGATTCGCTCTTGAGTTTTTCATAAATCTCAAGATTCGCGGCGTCTTCTCCCAGATATTGATTCAAAGCAACAAGATCCATCAAATCATAGCTGTAGCGCTGCGTACCCTTATTGTTTGTAGCCCGCATCTCCGCAGCGTCACGTCGCTCCTGAAGTGCATCCAGAGCCGGCGGATACTTCTCGCCCAGCTCCACGATTTGAACCAGTAAGAACGACAACCGCACGCCTATGAAGGAAGGGCTAACCTTGGCACCTTCGTCGAAGCACCAAAGCAATTTAGCCAGGGCCTCCTCGTACAGGCCTTGCTCGGCAAGCTTCCCAGCCTGCTGCTTGACTTGCATTGGGTCGGCATCTTGCTCGACCACGGCGGGCGATGGTCCGGCAGCAAACACGAGACCGACCACAATCATTACATTGGATAGAATGTACACGGCAAGCTCCCTAACAGGACTCATTGCTAACATTCCGAACTAACCCTAATCATACCAGCCTTGTGGTCTGCGGTCATCATCCCGAAGAATTGCCAGAAAAATCTGTGCTGGCGACATCTCTTGGGCCTTGTAGTTGGGAGGCCTTCCGCCCTCAAGGGCCATGGTCGACGCCGTGAAGACGCACATCGTAACCGGCTAGCGATGAGCTAACCCGAAGTCCCTGTCACCATGCGGCTGAGGATGTCGTTGCATTGGCAGGGCCGTTCGGGTTCAATGCCTCTCGATGAGCACTGCCCCAGCCCCAGAGACGAAGTACAACTTCGACCGCGTTGCGCGTCTGGTGATATCGACGCTCGTCGCCGTGGGCTTATTCTTGTTGTTACGCTTCTTGTCTGACGTGCTGCTGCCATTTGCCGCGGCAGTTCTCTTGGCCTATCTGTTGAACCCGGTCGTCGAGCTGCTTGACCGGCGAATCCAGCGCCGTGCGGTCAGCGTCGCCCTTACCGTCGGCATCGTCTTTGTAGTCATCGCCGGCGTGACGACTGCGGTGATCCCTTTGCTGCACCGAGAAATCAGCGACATCGCCCTGATCATCTCCGACCTGCGCGACGGCACAGCCTTGGCTGACGAGGAATCGTTCAACAATGCCTATCTAGCCTTTTACGAGTCCTCGTCTGCTCCAGTCAAAGCAGGCCTCGATCAAGTGACGGCCACGCTGAATAGCATCAACCTGGAACAAATGGTTCTATCGGCGGCCAAGAAGCTCGCCCCCGGCGTCTGGGGAGTCCTCAGTGGCGCCCTTAGTATGCTGCTGGGATTGATGGGGCTGATCATCGTATTGTTGTACTTGGTCTTCTTGCTCATCGACTATCCGAACTATCGGCGCCAGTGGAAGGATCTCCTACCTCCAAAGCATCGCGAAGGCATTGCCGAATTCTTCGAGGAATTCACCGCAGCCATGAGCCGCTACTTCCGCGGTCAAACTCTGATCGCCATCATCGTGGGCGTACTCTTTGCGACGGGGTTCTCCCTCATAGGATTGCGGATGGGTATCCTGCTGGGCGTGTTCATAGGCCTGTTGAACATGGTGCCTTATCTGCAAACAGTCGGGTTAGTGCCGGCACTATTCCTGGCCGTGATTCGGGCCATCGAAAACCCGGGCAGCGGATTGGTCATGTCAGCCGCGCTGGTGCTGGCTATCTTTGGTGTTGTACAGACCCTTCAGGACACCCTGCTCACTCCGCGTATCATGGGCAAATCCACCGGGCTAAAACCGATCACGATTCTTCTAGGCATCTTCATCTGGGGCAAGCTGCTGGGCTTCCTCGGCGTGTTGCTAGCCATCCCCTTGACCTGCCTGGGCATCGCCTACTACCGGCGTTTCGTGCTCAATCGTGAGTTCGCCGTGCCGGGGCAGGATGGGCAGAATCAAAGTCTAACCTAATCGAAGCCTTGATGGTCTTGACTGTCGAAATGTGGCTAAGGATCGAAGATAGGCAACGGTCCTTGAGAATCGGACCCGCATCCTGTAGCGTTCCGGGTCGGGTCGGTGGATCGGATAAATCCAACTGACCCCGCTTGCACAAAAACGAATGGCCGGATTTCTTAGGAGGACACCAATGGTATTACGCGTGCTTTGTTCGGTAGCTTTCCTGGCGGTGACGGCGACAGCTGGCTGTGCAACCCAAGCTCCTTCCGGAGGTGGCGGGGGAGCTGCGGAAGACATGGCCGACGACGATGTCCAGGACAACTCCGCCACCGTAACCATTGTCGAAGGGTTCGGCGCCCAGACCCGCACCGGCCAGGCCACCGGCGACGTAGAGTTTACCATCTGCGACGGGTGGTTTGCCGCAGAGCCCAACAACATACAGAATGTTGACGACAGCCTCTCGATGACCATCCGCGCATCCGGCGATCAGAATCTCAGGCTCATGGTTATTTGCGGTCAAAGCACATTTTGCGGCTCGGGCGGAACGTCCCAGGAAATCTTCCGCTTCTGGACCACGGGATCATGCGACGTATACGTTGGCACTGCCGATGAGGGCGGGACGGCAGAGTATACGCTGGAATTCATAGAAAACTGATTGCGCCCGTCGGCATCCGTGCAGATCAGAAGTCTACGACCCGGAAGACCGGTTGGATCGGCGCCATGCCGGAGAGCCCATCCTCGACCGAAAGGCCAACCCGGGTTCCCGTTCCCAATCGCTACACATAGCTGTGTAGTGTTTTCATATAGTTGGCCCGTTCAAACGCAGCTGGGTCGGAACAAGACCTCTGGCTCATGCTCCCCTTCATCTGGGTGATAGAGTCGTACTCGTGTTCCTCCATCCAGATCTTGAGATCTTCCAGGACCTGGGTGATCTTGGCGGGGCCTTCCCGCAATAGGACAGAACACATTTGGGTTACATCAGCCCCAACCATGATCAACTTCAGCACATCGTATGCCGTCTTAATGCCGGTCGTGGCCGCAAAATCAGTCTTGACAATGCCCTTGAGGATGGCGATCCAACGCAACGGTAAGCGCATTTCTTGAGAACTCGAAAAAACCAGATGGGGCACAACTTCCAGTTGTTCCAGATCGATGTCGGGTTGATAGAAGCGATTGAACAAGACCAACGCATCCGCACCGGCCTGCTCGAACTTGCGGGCCATGAAGGGCAAGGAGCTAAAGTATGGGCCAATCTTCATCGCCACCGGGATGGTAACCTCGGCCTTGACCGCTTTGAGAATTTGAATGTAGAGGCCTTCTACATCTGGGCCGGACATCTTCGGGTTGGTGGCGGTGAAATAGACGTTCAATTCCAGTGCGTCGGCGCCGGCTTCTTGGGCCCGCTTGGCGTAGTCGATCCAACCGCCCACTGAATTCCCGTTCAGGCTGGCGATCACCGGAATGTTCACCGCTTCTTTGGACGCGGCGATCAGCTTGAGATACTCGTCCGGTCCAAGGTGGTAGTCAGCCGCTGGCGGAAAGTAGGAAAGCGATTCGGCAAAACTCTCCACGCCGTGGTCCATGTGATGGTCCAACTCGGCGTTGTCGTGGGTGATCTGCTCCTCAAACAGGGAGTGCAGTACGACCGCAGCCGCACCGGCATCCTCCAACTGACGGATCGAACCAAGCTCAGCCGTCAACGGTCCTGCCGAGGGCACGATCGGATTGGCCAATTTCAAACCCATATAGGTCGTCGAAAGATCCATCAGAAAAATCTCCTCGCATGAGCAACAGCTTATTCCCAGACACACGCCAACCCCACGCTACTCCACACATGCAATAAGCGTGCCATCTGACTTCCCGGACAGCTTCCCCTCGATTAGTGGGCCTTGCAAGCACAAGCTAGCCAAGCACTCCGCGCAAACCCACGAAATGGTGGGGCAATTGACCTAAGCAGCACGTTAGGGACCACACCACCCCTGAATGGACCGCTCCGACTTGCAAGGCCATTCTGCCCACCTATGATGCCCCCATGGCAGATGCAATGATCCACAATCGCTTGGAGGCCTCTGATCGCTGCTGCAAAGCCGCGGTCCAGGTGATGCCCGGTGGCGTGAATTCACCGGTACGAGCCTTTGGCGCGGTCGGCGGCACGCCGCCCTTCATAGTCAAGGGCGCAGGTCCCATCCTCACCGACGTCGATGGCAACGACTACCTGGACTACGTGTGCAGCTGGGGCGCAATCATCCTGGGCCACGCTGATAAGCGAATCGAAGCCGCCGTCTCCAAGGCCGCAGCTAAGGGATGCTCGTTCGGAGCCCCGACGGAGTTGGAAACGCAACTAGCTGAGTTAGTGGTCTCCCTCTTTGATTCCATAGACATGGTACGATTCGTCAGTTCCGGCACCGAAGCTGTCATGAGCGCCATCCGCTTGGCCCGGGCCTACACCGATCGCGGCAAGATCATCAAGTGCAAAGGCTGCTATCACGGCCACTCCGATGCCATGCTGGTTGAAGCAGGCTCTGGAGCGGCCACCCTTGGTCAACCGTCATCTCCGGGTATCCCAGCCGGATCAGCCGCAGACACCCTGCTCATGCCCTACAACGATCTAGCCGCAGCCAAGAAGCTCTTCGCCGAGCACGGGGCAAGCATCGCCGCGATCATCATCGAGCCGATCGCCGGCAATATGGGCATGATCTTGCCCGACGACGGCTACTTGGCGGGGCTGCGGGCCCTTTGTGACCAAAATAAATCGCTGCTCATCTTTGATGAGGTAATCACCGGCTTTCGCGTCTCTCGTTCCGGTGCGCAGGGGCTGTTTGGCCTCAAACCCGACCTAACCTGCCTCGGGAAAATCTTGGGCGGCGGACTCCCCGTAGCTGCATTTGGCGGGCGAAGAGAAATCATGAAACGCATCTCACCCGCTGGCCCGGTGTATCAAGCTGGGACGCTGTCGGGAAATCCGCTGGCGATGGCCGCCGGATTGGCTGCCCTGCAGGCACTGGCTGAGCCCGACATCTACCAGGCGCTGCGCGACCGCGCCGCCCTGCTGGCCGAAGGGCTCTCCGCGGCGGCCGAGGAGGCCGGCATTGCTGTTCAAGTGACTCGATGTGGCAGCATGGGATCCATTTTCTTCGCCGACAGGCCGGTCAAGAATTTCGCCGACGCTCGCAAGTGCGACACCAAACTCCACGCTCGCTGGTTCCACGCCATGCTAGAACGAGGCATATACCTGGCTCCCTCGCAATTCGAGTGTTTCTTCGTCTCGACTGCCCATGAAGTCGAGCATATTGAAAAGACTATCGAAGCCGCCGAAGATGCTTTTGCCGCGATTGCAAACGACAAGGACGTCGCCTAAACAGGAGGAAATTTACCATGAAAAAACTCCCTCCCGAAAACTCGGACAAACCCACCTTCGATCTGGAAAACTGCCAGGACTACGCAGGGGCCTTGGGCATCGTTGCCTCGGTTCGGGCGCTCTTTTTGCTATTGCTCATCGTTTCCCTGCTGACCCATGCCGGTGCATATTCGATGGCCCACTGGAAGGCTGACTGGACGACACCGACTTCGCCCCAGCCCCCGCCCAATAGCGCCGAACCGGCCGAAGCGCTTCCGTCCCTCGTGGCCGCCCAGGTCGACATGGAACTGCCTGAAACCGAGCAAGCGCCGGCAACGACACTGCCAGTCAGGTCGGGCGGCATATCCGTTGACCCGCTGACGGTCCGCCATGCGATCGTGCTCGGGCTGCCCGTAACCGCCTTCGTTGGGACCATGAGCTGCATCATGCTCTTGCTGTGTTATTTACTGGCCTTGAACATCGAGCTCTCAGGCCGACTGGGCGGTGTCCAGGGCACCATTGCCGCACTCTTCTGGATGGGCGTGGTACTTATACTGCTATTGCCCTGGGGGGATTGGCTTGGCGTTTCAGTGATTCCCCTCACTGGCGTATTCATGCAGGCCGACGACGTGCTGAGCTTGCCTCATTCATTCGCCGGATCAGCCCGAGAGATTCAACATTACGCGCGGTACCTAGGATATCCTCTGCTAACATTGCTCATTGTACTGGTGGCTGATCAGCGCTACGCCAAAGGGTACCGGCTAGCCCAGCGACAAGTCGAAGCCTGGCTGCATGTAAAGCGGATCTAAGTTCTACCCTCGAGTTCCTTTACTACAAGCGATCACGCACCATGAGAAAAACGTTCGTCCTCTTGCCGCTGGCCCTCATTTTGTCATTTGCAGGACTGTCTACGAGTTGGATGCTCCTGGTCAAACACGTTGCCAAGAAAACAGGGATGGCATGGTTCGACAGCCAGTGCGGCGCCACTGAGGACAGCGAAGACAATTGCAACGATGTCCTCGCCAGCGAGTACGGCACTTTCCCGCCAATTCCACCCGACGTCGATATCGAAAAACGTGGCGACCCCAGAATAGTCTGGGGCCGGTTCTCGCTTGTCCCCAGGCCCGTCGCCCTGTTTGGCCTCATGTACTTCCTCGCCCTGACTGGCTGGTATGTTGCTATAGGACGACCTCGCTACCGCCAGCGTTATTGGCACCTCTTGCCCATCGCCCTGAACCTGATCGGCGTCGCCGGCTCTGCCAACTTCATCTACATCATGGCTACCAAGCTGGATGTATGGTGCCCCTGGTGCGTGGTCAGCCACACCATCAACTTCTTCTTGCTATTCGTAACGGTCATGCTCTGGCCCACCAAGCCGCCTGTAGCGGTCGCAGAGGTTGTAGAACCGCAGCCAGACCCGGTTGACCCGACTAGCGAGCAAGACGGGTCGTCAGCTCCAACCGGGCCAGCCGAAGCAGCCATAGTCGAACCTACTTCGACCATTCCGGTTGGCCATCCCGTTCAACGCCTGCCCCACCCAACGCTTCGGCTCGTCATGGTTACCTTCATGGGTATCATCGCAGCTACGTCTGCCTACTCGTTCTTCTACGACTATTTGATGGCCCAGAACCGCGTGGCTGCGCTGGATAGATCCTTGGAGGCTGTTCGTAATCATGCCAGCACCCTCTACGCGATGTACGTACAGAACCCCAAGAACGAGATCCCCAATCGCGAGGGCGATCCGGTCAGGGGAGGCGGTTCGATCGATCTGCGGGTCGTGCTATTCAGTGATTTCCAGTGCCCGCACTGTCGCTCGTTCGCCCATCAGATGGAAGAACAAATCGAGCCGCTCTTCGACGGGCACCTAAAGCTCATCTTCAAGCACTTCCCAGCCAGCAAAGCCTGCGAGCCGCGGCTCAGGGATGCCCACCCCTACGCCTGCGCCGCAGCCAAGGCATCAGAGGCTGCACGTACGCTGGGCGGCAACGAATCCTTCTGGAAAGCCCACGATCTCTTGTTCGCGTCAGGGCATAAGCTCAAGAACTTCGACTACAAGATCCTGGCCGAGCAACTGGAATTAGACCCCGAGAAATTTACTGCCACCATGCAGAGTCCCGAGGTCATCGCCCGCATCCGAGAAGACATTCAGCTTGGCTTGGACATCGGTGTAAGTGCGACGCCGGCCATGTTCATCTCTGGTCGCCAAGTGCCCAGAATTGCCAAGTCTTCTCCGGTGTTTTGGAAAGAGGCCAAGAAGCGATTCGACAGGATTGTGGCTGCGCATCTAAAAGCAGAGGCAGCCAAGGAAGAGGCGAATCAAACAGGCCCACCAGGCTCAGCCAAGCAAGAAGCCGAATCTCAACCAACCCAAGAGCAGACGCCGTAGCCATTGGCTGAACAACCCCCCTGTGATCCCGTGGAGCCTGCTGAACCGAGCATCTGCCCCGAAGCTGGGCTTAGACCTTGCCCCTAATCTGCTCGATATGCTGGACGAGCCGATCAATCACCTGGGCGATGGTCATGCGGGTAGTGTCAATGCGGATGGACTCGCCCGGATTGAGTAGCGGCGCCCATTGCTTGGCGTCCCCGCTATCACGCATGGCTAAGTTGTCGCGAATCTGTTCTCGCGATACCTGCTCACCGTCAGCCATTAACTCTTGGAAACGACGATCCGCCCGGCGATCCAGGGAAGCATCGACCACGAATTTCACATCAGCATCAGGGAAGACAACGCTGCCTTGATCCCTTCCCTCTGTCACCAATGATCCCAATGCCTGGCCGATCTTCCGTTGCTTACCGACCAGCAAGTCGCGGACTACTTG
The DNA here is from genome assembly GCA_029260235.1 of Phycisphaerae bacterium. Classification (GTDB taxonomy): domain Bacteria; phylum Planctomycetota; class Phycisphaerae; order UBA1845; family UBA1845; genus OFTM209. Next base: position 18,406 of record JAJDDP010000226.1, read on the forward strand.
GTTGTGGGCGACGCAAGGGGTGACCTTACTCACCTCGAAGGAGCGGATGGCTTCACTAACGTCGTGGCCATCAAGACTGACCCGCGTGTAAGTTGGCCCACAGTCGAGCTCCAAATTTGCCTCTGCAGCAATTTTGGAAATAGCGTCTGGGTCCTCCAGATTGGCCTGCAATTGGATCAAGCGATAAGCCACCGCCCGGTACATCGCTCCCGTGTCCAAGTAGGGGAATTCCAAGCGGGCAGCCAATTTGCGGGCGGCAGTCGATTTTCCAGAGCCGGCAGGCCCATCAATGGTGACGATCATGGTGGGTCTGTTCACTCCGCAACGTGCCAGAGGCCTACTCACGCGATGATCCCCAATATAGCAACCAACCCGCAACGAGCAATCAACTGCCACCTCCTGCGCAAAATCTCTCAGCTAGCTGGAATCATCTGGTAGTTGCAATCAAGGGGCAGTAAGAAATTTAGTGTGTCCGTTTAGTCTCGCCTGTGCCAACCGGACGAACCGGGGTTTCTGGGGCGTCAACAGTATTTTATTGGGGATTCTCTATTGCAGGAAATTGGCCTAGACGCTAAATGTTTTATTACTAAAACAAACGTCCTGATAGCACGCAAATTGCATGGTGACTAGTATCATGGCATCAGACACTTGGAAACAGTTTGAGAAGAACCCCATCTCGCACTCAGCCGCGCACCACATTGTCGCCATTGCTGAGTTGATCGAGCGGGTTGGTTATGCACGCGTTTCGGACGTAGCCAGGAATCTAAACATCACCCGCGGCAGCGCTTCGTTGACCCTCAAAGCGTTGAAGCAGCGCGGCCTGGTCGTCGAGGACGAGAATCGATTCCTCGGCCTCTCATCCGATGGGGAGTCGGTGGCCAACTCGGTACGCGGTAAGAAATTCCTCTTTGGCCGACTGTTCCACGATCTTCTCGGTGTTTCTGACGAGACCGCTGACGAGGATACCTGCAAAATCGAGCATTTGGTCAGCAATGAAACCTCAGAACGCCTGGCTGAGTTCTTGCGGTTTGCTATCTCGGAAGATCCGCAGGCCAAGGCATTCCTGGCCGCCTGGAAGCAGTACAAAGAACCCTGCGATCATCACCCCTCCGACTGCCCGGCCTGCTTGAGCGAATGCATGGTCAGTATCTGTGACCTGCCGAAATCCGAGGAGGATGATCGATGAAGTTTATTCGCGGTCTTCTTGGCAGACTATTGCAGAAACTCGGCGTTGGCTGCAGGGCGTCAAGCCGCGGCAGTGCCAGCTCGTGTCGCTTGTGTGATTGCTGCCCTGGCGAAGTGATGGACGTCGTTTGCCTCAATGTTCGCGGTGCCGAGTTGACCAGGCTGCTCAGCCAAGGCATTCTTCGAGGGACACGTTTGCGTGTCCTCGGTGCAGGACAGGCCGGCGCGATCGTCATCGGCTTACAAGGCACAAGAGTAGCCCTGTGTGGTCAAACCGCCGCCTGCGTACAGGTCCAAAAGGCTGCCGCATGATCGAGCCACTGCAAGAAAACCTCACCTACTTGGCTGACGCCCGCGTTGGACAATTGGTGCGCATCGCTCGCATTGAAGGGGGCGGGCCCATCCGGCAACGCCTGCTGGACATGGGCGTGATCCGAGGCACCGTCGTTCGTATCAAGCGCGTGGCTCCGCTGGGTGATCCCATCGAAATATCGGTGAAGGGGTACAACCTAGCCATCCGCAAGAGCGAGGCGCAAGCTATCCGGGTTGAGTCCGAGGATAAGTAACCACCGCCATGCAGGATACCCAGACCCAAACAACAGCAGTCTGCCGTGTAGCCATTGCCGGCAATCCCAATGCTGGGAAAACCTCGCTCTTCAACGAGCTGACGGGCCGCAACCAGTCTGTGGGTAATTATCCTGGCGTGACGGTTGAACGAACTGAAGGGCACCTCCATATTGAAGGTCAGTCGATGCAGCTGATCGACCTGCCAGGCACCTACTCCTTAACCGCATACTCGGCTGAAGAACTCGTAGCCCGAAATTTCATCATAGATGAGCAGCCAGAAGTCGTGGTTGATGTGGTCGATGCATCCAACTTAGAACGCAACTTATATCTGACTGTGCAGTTGATGGAGATGGAATCGCCGCTAGTCATCGCCCTTAATATGATGGATGTTGCCCAGCGTCACGGCGTCATCATCGACGCAGCCAAGATGTCAGACCTGTTGAACATGCCCGTTGTCGAAACAGTGGCCCGCGAAGGCAAGGGTAAGGTTTCTCTGGCCCAAGCCTGCGTGCAGATGGCCGCTGGTCGCTGCCAGTCAGCGTGTGCGGTCACCTACGGTCACCACTTGGACGAACACATCGATACCCTCGCCGCCCGATTGGCCGAGGATGACGGCGTGTGCCGCATGTACCGTCCGCGTTGGGTAGCCATCAAACTAATCGAAAAAGATCCCGAGCTTGCCCAGGCCATCGCCAAGATTGCTGATGATGCAGACGGCATTGCCATGGCAACCAGGGCAGCCATCCAGGCTATCGAGACCCACGGAGGCGACCAGGCGGAATCCATTGTCGCCGAGGGCCGATACGGCTTTGTCGCCGGAATCATCCGCCGGTGCGTTCACACCCCATCAACCGAACGAAGGTCATTGACTGACCGCGTGGATACGGTCGTCTGCCATCGTGCGTTTGGCTTAGTTCTCTTGGGCGCCATCGTGTACAGCCTGTTTGCTGCGGTGTTTAAGATTTCCGACGACTGGGCGTGGCTGTTCGGCGACAGCCCCACAGGCTGGGTAGGAAGAATCTTCGACGGCCTAGCCGGGCTGGTCGGCGGACTGGAAGCAACCTCCCCGATGCTGCACTCCTTGTTGGCTGACGGTGTCATAGGCGGCGTGGGCGGCGTAATGGGATTCGTGCCCCTCATCTTCACCATGTTTTTCTTCGTGGCCATCTTGGAAGACACCGGCTACATCGCCCGGGTCGCCTTCGTGTTGGATCGGGCGCTGCGGGCGTTCGGCCTTCAAGGCCGAAGCATCCTAGCCATGATCGTCTCGGGCGGACTGGGCGGCGGCGGATGCGCCGTCCCTGGAGTCATGGCTACCCGCACGCTACGCGACCCACGCGACAGGCTGATCACCATGATGGTGGCTCCGTTGATGAATTGTGGAGCTAAAATTCCCGTCTACCTGATGTTGATAGCGGCGTTCTTCGCGCAGTACCAAGCCATGGCTATGTTCTGCTTGTGGCTCTTGTCCTGGGCGATTGCCCTGATTTGCTCCTGGGTATTGCGACGATTCGTCATCAAGGGCGAGCAGACCCCGTTCGTCATGGAGCTCCCTTCGTACCACATGCCCACGCTGCGAGGCGTGATGAGGCATGCTTGGGGCAGAACCTGGACCTACATTCGCAAAGCCGGGACCATCATCCTGGCGGTCAGCTTGGTCATGTGGGCTTTGATGTTCTTTCCCCGAATGGATGAGAGCGCACCGGCCAAGCATGCTGGCGTGTCTTCAGTGCCACATGGTGGCATCTCTCAGCCCGCCGATCATGCACAGTGTCGGACCCAACTCCAGCAAAGCTATGCCGGGAAAATGGGCACAGCCTTGTTACCGCTCACCGAGTGGGCTGGGTTCGATTGGCGAGACAACGTGGCCTTGGTCGCCGGATTTGCGGCTAAGGAAGTCATCATCGGAACACTGGGAGTCGCCTATTCGATGGGGCAGGTCGACCCCGAAGGCTCGGAAGGCTTGTCTGAACAACTGGCAGGCGATGAAACATGGTCGCCACTCAAAGCGCTGGCCATGCTGATATTCGTGATGGTGTATGCCCCTTGCATGAGCACGCTCGCCGTCATCCGACGCGAATCGGGCTCTTGGAAATGGGCTTGCTTCTCAACAACGTACACCACTGTATTGGCCTTGGTTCTTGCGATTGGCGTTTACCAGGTCGGCCAAGCCTTCGGACTCGGCACATAAAGCCAAGAGGTTCCAGACTATGTGGTGGGATTGGCTCATTGTTGGCGTGCTCATTACAGCCGCGACTATTTACTTGTCGCGACAGGCAGTGGCAGCAGTGCGCAGACTACGAGGCGGCGGCGCGTGCTCCTCGGGCGGATGCGGAACAGCCGAACCAAGCCCAGGTAAAGCAAAGGTTCGTGAACTCGTGTCGCTGAATCTGCCGGCCGGAATGTCAAACGAAGATGAACCAGGCCGCGCCGTCAGAAACGCTGGCCAGTAGCAGAACAAGAAAAGATGGATGACCCGTCTTCCCGTAAAAGTCGGCGGATCACCCACCAAGAGTGCGACCCACAGGGAGTCGCTAACCTCATTCGTAGTGGTTGGCTTGGCGTGAGTCAATCACCAGGAGAACCCCTCATGCAAAATCACCGTCCTAACCGCAGCAAGCGGGCTTTTACGCTGATCGAACTTCTGGTCGTCGTCTCTATTATCGCCCTGTTGATTTCGATCCTGTTGCCGTCGCTCAAGTCCGCCCGGGACCAAGCCAAGGCTGCCGTCTGCCTCTCCAACCTGAAGAGGCTCGCCACCGGGACAGCCATCTATACCAATGAAAACGAGGACGCCTTCCCACCCGTCCGGCTCGATCACGCCGAGGTTGGCGATACCTCCCTGGACTATATTACTCGATCAGGCCGAGCAAGACCGCGATGGCAGTGGTTCGTCGCCGAAGACGCTGCCCCGGTGATCAGCCCCGAGCCGTTCCAGCCCCCCTTCGGTGACAATGACATGGGCGCCAGCGGCGAAAGCGGACGAGAGATGACCAACAATTTTTTCATCTGCCCGTCACTTCGCGATGAATTTGCCTTCGACGTGCGGAACGGCGCCTACGGCTATAATTACCAATACCTGGGCAACTCGCGCACGAATACCGACCCGTCTGCCTATGACAACTTCTCGGTCAAGGTGCATAGAATCCGAGCAGCCTCCCAGACGGTCCTGTTCGCCGACAGCAGAGGCGCAGGCCGAAAACACGGCAAGCATTCCTACACCCTTGATCCACCGCGACTGGCCACCGAGGTCAATGCCACCCGGTTTGGACCCGGCAGCGGTGATGTTGCTACGGGCCTCGACGCCTCGGTCTACGGGTTCTCCCCTGTGGAAATGAGGCACTCGAAACGCGGATCGGTCGTCTTCGTCGATGCCCACGCAGAATCGCTATCCCTTTCCAAGCTGGGCTACCAACTCAACGAAGATCGGGTCCCTCTGCCAATCATAGCCTCGCAAGGCTCAGGAATGACTGCCAGCAATCGGCTCTGGAATGGCAAAGGCGCCGACAAGATCGCCCAAGTCACCGCTCGCTGAGAACCGTTAAGCCACCCAGGCTGCCTAGCTTAACAATCGACTTCGTTCAATCGGTACGTTGGAGCGAAATCCGGCGTCAGGCCGATGATGGGCAATGGCTGACAAGTTCCGGCGCGGAGGTTTGCCAGCCGAGAAACAGGCGATACGCCGCTGGTTTGGCCATCTTCGAGGTGAACGCTCATGACTCAATCCGGACAGACGATTCAAGGACGAAATCGACGACTAGCCAGGCGGGGCGGGACCGCTTCTGCGATCTTTGCCGAGTATGAAGACGAGCTTGGGCAGGGCGGCGTTGCGGTGATGGATGGCGGCAACGATGATTCTGGCCGCTCCGAGTCAAACGAGTCAGCCTCGGCTGTTCTTACGCTCGGCGGCAGCGCGGTGGCGATCAAGATTCAATCCGATCCTGAAGTCCCAGCCAGGGCAACCATTGGCGGGCGGACGTCGGACCGCGGGCCCAAAGAATCAGCCCCTCAAGACCACGAGTTCTACTCCGCCCTGCGCCCCGGCGAATCCCAAAGGCCAGGCCTGGACGCCGATGTCGATTCCAGCGTAACCCACCACGAACAACAGATGCTTTTTGACGACCCGCTGGCTGAGGAGAGCAGCGACTATCTTCACGAACTGCGCGAGAATCGCCATCGCCTCGACAAAGCTATCGAATGGATGGATGCTTCCCAGCGGGCTGAAACTGAAGCGGACAATGCCGTCATGATCGGCCCGCGCGATGATACGGTCTTGGAGTTTGCCACCGACCGGAGGATCGATCAACAGTCCGAGCCAAGCAGACCGGCAGTGGATCAACCCAGAGCAAGCAGAGAGACTCGCACCGATCCCCGCAGCTGGAAGAGTCGAGCACCGTTCTCCTGGCGGAGGCTATGCGTATCTGCCGTGGTTTCTGGAGGGCTGGGATCGCTGGCATTGATGGTGGTTCAGTGGGTGGCGGGCTAACCAGGCGGGGCGCCCTGCCCAGCCGTTATGTGCAGCGAAGTGGGCCTTGTGATCCTCGTAGCCCAACGCTCAAGTAGTGGTTCGTCACGATGCTACCGAAGCGCCATCCAAATCCCAATCACGACAGCCGCAACCGTCAGCCCAGCAGCCAAGGCTGAAGCGCGCGGATTCTGCCGCACAGGTTTTTCCTTGGGTGTAGGGTAGCTACGGTTTCTGCGTTTCCGGGCCGACACATCCCAATTCTAAGAAAATGAACCCGCAGAGGCAAAGAGATTCTGCTTTGGCTGTCAAACAGTTGCAAGCATCGGACGGCGAATTGGCATTGATTCCCAATTCGATTCCTGGCCTAGCAGTGTTTCGAATTTGGACATCTCCCGATCCCAGTTGAATTGCGATTCCACTAGCTTCCGGGCGTTTTGGCCCATTTCCTCAGCCTCGGCGGGGTTTGAGAGCAACCACGTGATTGCGTCGGCGATTGATTGTGGATCATCTGCAATTCGGTAGTCGCAGCCGTCAGTCGCCACGATTCCTTCTGCTGCCTTCGATGTCAAGACCACCGACCTGCCGGCGGCCATGGCTTCCAATACCTTGTTCTGCAAACCCCGGGCGATCCGCAGCGGTGCTACCGCCACCGAGAACCCGTCGATGTAAGCGCCAGCATCCGGCACTTCTCCGGTCACTTCGATCCCTGAATTGTTGCCAAGGGCCGAGACAACAGACGATGGATTCCGGCCTACGATTTGAAACGTTGCTTCGGGAACGCGCTCCTGGATGGCGGGCCAAGCTGTTTCGGCGAACCAGCTCACCGCGTCGATGTTCGGCCGATAGTCCATCGCTCCCAAGAAGCCAACCCGGTTGTTGCCCGGCATCCCTTGGGAGGGCCGGACCTCTACGCCATTGCCTACTACCGACAGCCGCTGTCGCAACTCAGCCTCAACCACCTCGTCAGCTTCCGCCTCGGTGATGATGATCGAACGATCAAAGGCCCGGATCCATTCCTTCTCTTGCTTTTCAAGGCGGCTCGCCTCCACCTGCAAGAGTCGCGACTTCAGCCAACCGCTCTCTTCCGCATAGGCTGACCACTTGCGGCTATCCCAATCGCAAAAATCGATCACTCGGCAAGGCGCCTCGACGCCTAGTCCGTAAGGCGCCATCCCCGATGAAAAGACAACCACAGCATCGAACCCGACCGACGACGACCACCGTCGCAAAGTCTGCCACATGCGTTCGTCGGCGTAGTAGCTCTCGGTCAGCGACTTGCCCCGAGCCAGCCCCAGCAAACCCTTGGCTAGTGCCGTGCTTGGGCGCAAAGGAATCGCTGCCACGTCTTGGCACCGCTGCCGCATTGTCTCAACATGCTGCGAGTCAGCCGGATCATCCACAAAACAGGCACACCAAACCTCATGCCGCCGAGATAAGAATTCCAACTCGTGGAACGAACGAATCTTATCACCCTTATTGGGCGGGTAAGGGATGCGATGAGCTAAGTAAAGAATCTTCAAAATCCAACCAATCAGCAGTAGCAGTAACGCTGTTCCTTCGTGTCCTAGTGCCTTAGCGGTTCAGTTGGGCTGCTCTTCACCCGGGCACGTGCTTGGATCCCCACTGTCCCATTCGAACCGCAACCGCAAAAGGCAGCCGAGGCCACAGTTTCCGAATCAACCGCAACTTGGGGTTGCTTGGCGTCAGGTCTGGCTGTTTGGCGCCAGACAAGGTGAGGCATTGATACTGCAACGGTGTAGGCTCGAATCCTTGGAAGCGTTTGAAGTTGAAGCTCCCCGAGTTGTCCACGCGAGATCGGCCAAAATCAAAAACCCGCAACCCACGCTCGACAGCCTTCTCAGCTAGCGTCAGGTAGATGAAGTTGAACGCGCTGACTTGGTTGGCACGTCGAGTTGCGCCGACGAAGTAAGGCAGCACCGTATCGCCATACACAAAGCTAACCAGCCCAGCCACCGGTTCATCATCTTCGCAGACCAGCGAAACTAGATGTTGCGACGGGTGACCAAGAACCAATTCCTCGAAGAACCGATACGGATAGTTCAACGAAGCGAGGCGATGCATGCTTTGGCAATAAAGTCGCCACACCGTCGGCAGATGCTCCTCGCCAAATCGAACGGAAAGTCCAAACTTCTTTCGGCCATTTCGCGCAGCCGCCCGCGCCTTTCGCGGCAGCCATTCCAACACGCGCCCCTGCTCTTCGGGCAGCTCTCGTTTGAAGGTTACATAGCGCTCGATGATGGGCAGGTCGTTGCTAACCGCGTGTTGGCTGCGCAGATCAATGAACCCAGCCCCGCGCTGCTTCGCTTCGTGGGCTGCAGCAGCGAGCAAGATACGCCCGACTTCGGCATCATCGCAGATAGCGCCGCCGTAAATGGCATAGGGCACGCTCACCAGGAAGGTGCCGCCCAAGAGGCTCCGCACACGAGTCAGCGGCAAAGCTCCCACCACCTCGTCGCCACGAAGCGCAGCCAGATAAATCACCTCATGCCCAAACGCAGCTGCGACCGCTTGACCCCATGCAGACGTATGAAAAAACGAGCCGTCCGCCTGGCTGGCGATGTACGAATCCCACTCGTCCAGATCAGCCGCTTGGATGCACTCCACGCGCAGCGGAGGGCGATCAGCTGCGTCATGCGGGCTGGCCATGGCGGGCAGAACGGGGTCGTGTAGAATCGAGGCGCTCATTGCTGTTATTATCGGCAGCTTGGAAGGCCGTCGTTCGTAGCTTGTGACAAAGGACTCCCCGCGATGCACAAAACCCGCCCCCTGCCCGTAGAGCAGGGCTACAACGCTTGGTCAGCCGTCTACGATACCGACGGCAACCCACTCATAGCCCTGGAAGAGCCGGTTGTGCGGGCTTGGCTGCGAGAATCAGCAGGCAAGACAGTCCTCGACGTGGGCAGCGGAACAGGCCGACATACCCAGTGGCTTCAGAGGGGTGGTGCCAAGGTCGTCGCCCTCGATTTCTCGGAAGGCATGATGGCCAAAGCCCGGGCGAAGGTCGGCCCAGGTTTCGTATTGTTCTGCCGCCATGCCCTGCCCGCACCGCTACCGCTGGCGAGTGGTTCATGCGACCACGTGGTCTTCGCTTTGGTGGCTGACCACATCGAAGCGCTTGACCCAGTGTTCAACGAGTTCCACCGCGTGCTACGGCCCGGTGGCAGCGTAGTATTCACCGTGCTACACCCAGCCATGGAACAGTTCGGCTTGACCGCCGGCTTTAGTGATCCAGAGACGGGCGAAAAGATGCATGTAGAATCGGTGCCCAACACCTTCACCGATTACCTGATGCCGATCATCCGAGCGAACCTGCGCATCACAGAGATGATAGAGCGGGTGGTAGACGAAGACTTGATAGCCAAAGCCCCAAGAGCAGCCAAGTACCAAGGCTGGCCCATGCTATTGGCCATCCAGGCCCAACGGTAGGGCGGGCGTTGGGCGCCAAATTGCTCATCGGGCACAACAAGTCACGGCGGGCAGTACCGGCCGGGTTGGTTTGGTTGTCGCGTGCGGTGCAAGGCGCCGCGCCGAATGCGCTTAGGGAGAGGTGAGACGGAGTGGTCGCTTTGGGGTTGGAGGTGGTCGCGTGTCCATCTGGAAGAAGAAATCTCCGCCGTTCATCGGGCGAACCAAGCTCGCAGACAGCGCCTTTGCAGAGTTGCTGTCAATCGATGTAAAACACCATGACCTTGCCGTGTCTATCCGTCGCGCCGTTGCCAAGACCTGCAGCGTCGAGGCCCAAATGTTGTATCCATCCGACTCGACCACCACGCTCGTTGAGTTCGCAATGACACAGCGAAGAGGTTGGTGGCAAGATTGGGATGACTTGGGACTCGTATTCGCATTGAAGCAAGAATTGGAAATAGAATTGCCCTACGAAGTCGCAGGGAATTTCCCACCATTCATGCGGTGGCGGCTCTTTTGGTGGAGAGGGTCATCGCCAAAGTTTCTTGGTGAGTGGGTTGAACAAGTGGTGGCAGTTATTCGCGCCAAATAGGTGAGGTGCTGGAGGCGGCATACAGACTTACTTTAGGATGGCCAGTGGTGGGCTTCTCTCTTTGCCCTTGAGTATCTCCTTCGCTCTTGACGCAACAGCGTCTCAGCGGGATCATCGCCGGTCTTTGCACGCGCTCACTAATCTACGCATGTTGCACCGGCTTTGTCGGGCAGATCGATAGGACATGGGAATGACTTCCAGCCAGATTCGACAGCAGTTCCTCGATTTCTTCAAGGACAAAGAGCACGCCATCGTGCCCTCGTCGCCGGTGGTGCCGCACGACGACCCTACCTTGATGTTCACCAATGCGGGGATGAACCAGTTCAAGGACGTCTTCCTGGGCAGCGGCAGCCGCGACTATGCCCGGGCGGCTGACACGCAGAAATGCATCCGCGCCGGGGGCAAGCACAATGACCTGGACGACGTTGGCCAAGACACCTACCACCACACCTTCTTCGAGATGCTGGGCAACTGGTCCTTCGGCGACTACTTCAAGAAAGAGGCCATCGCCTGGGCCTGGGAGCTGCTCACCGAGGTATGGGGGATCGACAAAAGCCGACTCTATACGACCTACTTCGAGGGCGATGCGGACTTATGCCTGGAACCAGACGGTGAAGCCAAGACCCTGTGGCAAGAAGTCACCGACATCGATCCTTCGCACATCGTCCCGGGGAACAAGAAAGACAACTTCTGGGAGATGGGCGACACGGGGCCTTGCGGGCCGTGCAGCGAAATCCATATCGACTTGACGCCTGACAAGAGCGGCGGCCATCTGGTCAACGCCGGCGACCATCGGGTCATCGAAATTTGGAATCTGGTATTCATCCAGTTCAACCGAAGCCCAGACGGAAAACTATCGCCGCTGCCGGCACAGCATGTCGACACGGGCATGGGCTTCGAGCGATTGTGTGCCGTGCTCCAAGGGATGGAAGCCAATCGGCTAGGCGACTTCACCAACTACGACACAGATGTGTTCACCCCGATCTTCAATGCCATTCAGAAACGAACCGGCGCCCCGGATTACAAGGGCACGCTGCCAACGAACACCGATCAACAATCGAGCGATCCCGATCAGGTCATGGTCGATGTCTCCTACCGGGTAATCGCCGACCATCTCCGCTGCCTGACCTTCGCCCTGACCGACGGAGCCATCCCCAGCAACGAAGGCCGAGGCTATGTGCTGAGACGTATCCTCAGACGAGCGGTTCGCTACGGGCGGCAATACTTCAACATGCACGAGCCGTTCTTATGCGACATGGTGCAGTCGCTAGTCGATCATATGGGCAAAGCCTTCCCGGAACTGCACGACAGCCCAGCCTACGGCAAGAAAAACGTCGAGCGGGTGGTCGAACTGCTCCGCGATGAAGAGGATTCATTCGGCAAGACGTTGGACCGAGGCATCAAGCTATTCAACGAAGCCGCAGACCACGCCACCAAACACCACCATGGAAAAATCAGCGGAGAGGATGCATTCAAACTACACGATACATACGGTTTTCCTATCGATCTTACTGAGCTAATGGCCGAAGAAGCTAAGCTGACTATCGACATCGGTGAGTATGAGAGGCTGATGGAGGAAGCTCGAACAAAAGCCCGAGCAGGGGGAACAGATTCGGATCGAGCCCGCATCCTGAATCGGATTGCGGGATCAGAGGGCTTTGTCAGAGATACGAAAAGATCTACCAGATTCGTGGGCTACGAAAATTCGACTTCCAAGTCACCTATTCGATGGATAGAGACCACAACCGGCTCGCCAAGCGAACTCCAGCAAGATCAATATGGTGCTTTGGTGCTACGCGATTCTCCATTTTACGCCGAAAAAGGCGGGCAAGTTGGAGATCGAGGAACCATCAAGAGCGAGACAGGCGTATTCCAAGTTGAAGACGTACAAGATTTTGCTGGGCGCCACATTCATTTTGGCAGGTGTGTGCATGGATCCATGTTTCAGAGTATCTCAGTCTTCATGGGAACTCAAAGCGTCGAGCCGGGGGACCACAAACATGTGCAACTAGTCACTGCCGGAATTGATGAGTCATATCGGCGCCCCATCATGCAGAACCACACCTCCACGCACGTCCTCAACTGGGCGTTGCGGGGGGTCTTGGGTACTGGCGTTCAGCAGAAAGGATCGCTGGTCGATCCGGAAAAAACCCGCTTCGACTTCTCGCACAATAAGCCGGTGACCGCGGAGGAGCTTGGGCGGATTGAATCCTTGGTTGCCGAGCAGATTGAGGCGGCTTATCCGGTCTATACCCAGGAAGTCGATCAGGCTGAGGCCTTGAAGATCAATACGCTTCGCGCGGTGTTCGGCGAGAAATATCCCGACCGGGTTCGCGTCGTATCGGTTGGAGCCAACATCGATGACATGCTGGCTGACCCGGAGAACCGCGAGTGGATGAAGTACTCGGTCGAATTCTGCGGCGGAACGCACCTGCAGAAATCTTCTGAGGCTGAGTGCTTTGCGTTGATTACCGAAGAGGGCGTAGCCAAGGGTGTTCGCCGGGTGGTCGGGATCACCGGCAGTGCTGCGCGTGAAGCTCGTCAGTGTGGCACCGACTTATTGACAGAGCTCGGCTTGCTCGCAGAATCGGAATCAGAAGACTTGGCTGCACAGGTAACGGCCATACAGACCAAGATCAACGAATCGGTGATCCCCGTCGTGGTCCGTCACCAGTTGCGCGAGAAGCTCGCCGGGCTGCAAAAGGTCGCCAAGGAGCAGGCTAAGCAGGCATCGGCCCAATCCGGGCAGTCAGCCATGGATCAGGTCGCCAGCCTGTTGGAGTCGGCCAAGGCGGTGGGCGACGTGACTGTGGTCGTGGGCGAGATTTCCGGTGCCTCGGCCGACGCCCTGCGCGGAGCCGTCGATTGGGTGCGGAACAAAACCGACGCGTCAGCCGTACTATTGGCATCGGGCATTGATGGAAAGGTCACCCTCATCGCCGGCATGAGCAAGGGCGTGGTAGCCAAAGGCGTCAAAGCCGGCGACCTGATCAAAGAGATCGCCCCGACCGTAGGCGGCAAAGGCGGCGGCAGACCCGACATGGCCCAAGGCGGCGGCAACATGCCAGAGAAGATCGGCGACGCGCTGCAAACCGCCCAGGAATGGCTAAATCAGAAGCTCGGCTAGCCCGCTTGATCTGACCGAGAAGCCGCGAGACACTGTGGCTGCCTCTGCAAGGTTGGAACGACGGAACAATAGCGGAATAGTGAGTCATTGGATGACGACCCTGAATTCAAGTGAGCCGATGTCGCAAGCACATACATCAGTGACCGGACTCTGCTGGGGTGACGAGGGCAAGGGCAAGATCGTCGATCTACTAGCCCCCGCCTTCGACCTGGTGATTCGCTACAACGGCGGTGCCAATGCCGGGCACACCGTCTGGGTCGATGGCCAGAAATTCGCGCTGCACTTGATTCCTTCGGGCGTTCTGCACGATGGCGCCATCGGCGTCATTGGCCCCGGCGTGGTCGTTGATCCAGATCAACTGCTCGATGAAATAGACGGGCTTACCCAGCGTGGGATCACTGTTGAAGGAAAACTCTGGATCAGCGACCGGGCCCATGTGGTTCTTGAGTACCACAAGGTCGAAGATCGCCTCCGAGAAGGGTCCGCCGGGGAGGACGCCAAGATCGGCACCACCGCCCGCGGGATAGGCCCATGCTACGCCGACAAGATGCAGCGATTATCAGCCATTCGCATGTGCGACCTGCAGAACAGCGATCTGCTGGAAGAAAAACTGGTTCAGGTCGTGGACATCAAGAAACGAACGTTCCAGGCAGTCTACGGCGACGATGGCGGCATTGACGGGAAACGCATTTTCAAACAGTTGAAGGAAAACTGCCGACGCTTGGCCGGCTACATTCGGGGCACCACTTCAGCGCTGGGCCAAGCCGCTACCTCGGGGAAACGCATGTTGTTCGAGGGGGCCAACGGCATGCTGCTGGATGTCAATCACGGCACCTACCCATTTGTGACTTCAAGCAGCACCGGGCCTTGGGGTATCGCAGCCGGTGCGGGCGTCGCCCCACAAACGGTCCGCCACGTAGTCGGCGTCACCAAGGCATACTCAACGCGGGTCGGAGCAGGCCCGTTCCCTACCGAACTCAATGATGCCTTCGGCGATCAAATTCGCAATCAAGGCAACGAATTCGGCACGACCACAGGCAGGCCTCGCCGCTGCGGTTGGCTCGACTCGGTTGCACTTCGGTACAGCATTCAATTGGGAGGCATCACTGAGGTTGCCCTCATGCACTTGGATACGCTAGCGGGGTTTGATCAGATCGGCATCTGCACAGGCTACCAGCTCGGCGACGAACGGTTAGATACCCTGCCCGCTGATGCCAACGTTCTCGAATCAGTCACGCCGATCATCGAAATGCAACCCGGGTTCGAGGCGAACCTTCGGGAGTGCTCAACCATTGAAGAGCTGCCGCCAGAAGCCATCGCGTACATCAACCGGGTTGAATCGCTCATCGGGGCAAGG